>NZ_JBIMBV010000004.1:0-255727 GCF_048551735.1 Acinetobacter legionensis | reverse complement strand
TCACTTTAAAAATGAATACACATTATTGAATGCAAAATACAAAACCGAAGTTGTGGAAGCAAAAGCACTGGCGGAACAAGCAAAAGCTTCTGCAGCAATCAAAGAGAAACAATGGTCCGAACAACAGTTAAAAGCGGAGCAAAACTATAATGCTAAAATTAAGCAAATTGAGTCTGATGCTGATCTTGCTCAGTCCAATGCTGATAGCTTGTCAAAACAGCTCAAAATTGCAAGCAGTCGCTTGTCCAGTGCTTCCAAAGAAACCATCATTGAGTACACCAATACCAATAGTGACATACTCGAAAAATGCATCACTGAATATCGAGCAGTGGCAGAAAAAGCTGATGGACACGCAGTTGATGCAGAAAGATTGATTGAAGCTTGGCCCTCGGATTGAGGGCTTATTTTAGTGAATAATGATTTCTTAGAGCATGGACGCAAGATTAATTTGACGTCTTATGCTATGAAGATTTTTTAATAATTTTGATAGTTCTTTTTCAGAGTTTTGTAGTTGCTGACGTAAAGAGTTGCTTTCTTTTTCAATACTCTTCAACTCATCAAGAATGTTTTCGATTTCCAGTATTTTTGTTAATTTCTCGTCATCTTCTATGAAATCTAAATTTTCAGAAAGTAATTTTTTGTGTTTATCAACTAAAATCATATGGTTGAAATCTAGATTTTGAATTTTTTGTTCAATAGTTGCTATCATGGATTTATGTGAAATTATAGCTGCATTCAATTGTGAAAACATTGTGAAACTTATAGATTGCGATTTTGTAAAAGGTTCGATTTTTTCCGATCCCTCTAATTCAATCAATAAATCCTGACTATTATTTTTTGTGAAATCGTACAAATCTCTTGAATTTATTTGTTCAAGAGTCTTATTCATATTTTTTATAGATTCACGATCTACTTCTGGTGTTAAATATTGACTTGTATATTCAACAAATTCTTCCTGATTAAAAATAAAAATATTTTTTGCACCAGTTTCAGCATGCAACTCTTCTTTTAATTCATGTCTTATCCCCAAAATTTTCTTTTGATGTGAGGTGTTTATTGATTCTCTCCAATCCTCTTTTTTTTCCTCTGATATAAAAATAATATTTTGTAATTTATTATCTCTAGCATGCTTTAAAATTTCTTTAAAAATTATAAGATCACCATATTTGTTAAAAAACTTGTAATTGTTGAATATAAAGGATGAATCTCCTTTCTCTGTTAAATCTGCATACCCAGGAGGAATTTGGTTTGAGAAGCGATTCTCTGCATCTTTATTAAAGTCTTTAAGTTCTTGTTCATTATTGAATAGACAATTACCAAGTTTTTCTCCTTTAAATATTTTATCCAACCTTTCACGGACATGGTCATTGGAGTCAATTTTGATTATATCTGAATTAATTTTGTTAATTTCATTAATAATTGGTTTAGAAATCTTATCAAATTCAGATTGACTATGTTCTAGAAATTCTTTGTATAATTTTTTAAAATTTTCTAAGTTGTCATTTAATTCTACATTTTTATTAAAAAAATCCTCAAAGTCTTTCAGAATCGTATCAATGCTTTTCTCATCAAAAGTAAATTTTTTATTCAGATTTTCAAATCTTTTTATTATTTTTTGGCTATTCTCATAGCTATCATTAATAATTTTTAATCTATTACGTTGATATTCTAAAGCCACATGAAATGGTAACCATGCCTTATCACCTAAAGATTCTAAAAGTTTAAAAAAAATAGCTTTTCCATCTTTGTTGTAATAATAAATATTTAGCAAAATATTAGTGTCAAATATAAATTTAGTTTTCTTATCTTTCCAGATATTTTTTAAATTTTGTTCGGTTTGATCATTATAGAATGAGAATAATACATCTTTCATATTAAGACTTATAGAAAATTTGCTTATTTGCAATTATTCTATAAGTCTTAACTATAATCAATAATATTTATCTTTGCATAAAAATTATTTATCTTAATTAATTACTTAACTTTAATCATTCCACTTTTTGTAAAATAATTCTTAGACAGCATATCTCGACTCATTGACCACTTCCGATCCTTGAAATAGCAGGGACCTACAGAGATCTTAGCTTTGCCAAATTTACTTTGAATATCTTCATATGCCTGCATCAAATTCTCATTTAAAGCTCTTGCTTCATGATCTGAAAGCAAGTCGGGGATATGATTTGATTTCAGAATTAACTCTGAATAAAACACACCACATTTCTTATATTTGATATCTGGTTTATAAATTCTTTCCAATAGTAAATAAGCAACTTCAACAAGATCAAGAACACAATCTGTGGGTTCTGCAAACTTATAAGTATGAGCTTTGCTGTAGTAGGGCACAGATTGATCAAATGGATTCGACTGAACAAAAGCCGTAATAACACCACACAATAGCTTTTCTTTCCTTAATCGACCTACCGCGTCCTGCACATACTTCGACATCGCTTCTTTTAAGTCTTGCAATTCAGTGATTTTCACGCCAAATGATCTGCTTGCAACGATCTGTTGTTTCGGCTTGGGCTGGTCTTCAATCGGCATACAAGAGATACCTTGAAGCTCTAAAACAGTTCTCTGCATGCAAACTGTAAACATCTTTCCCATTATTGGTGGATTCGCCCTAGATAAATCTAAAACAGTTTTTATGCCCATATCATTAAGCTTTTTATTCTGCTTTCTGCCCACGCCCCATACTTCACCGACTTCTACTAATGACCAGAAGTAATCTCTGTGCTTTGGGTCCATATTCGCTAAATCACAAACTCCATTAAACCTTTTTCCTTTCTTAGCCATGTAATTCGCGATTTTTGCTTCAGTCTTCGATCTTCCGATTCCAATAGACACAGGTAACCCGATCCACTCCTGGATACGTTCGCGCATGCCTTGGCAGTAATCAACAAGATCATAGTTATTCTTAAAGCTTGTCAGATCTAGAAAACATTCGTCAATTGAATAGATTTCCTGCTCATGCGGAGCAACATACCCGGCTAAGATTGAGTGAAATCGACGCGACATTTCCGCATATATCGCATAGTTGCTTGAAAGTACTTGAACGTTATTTTTTTGGACGACATCCTTTATCTGAAATAGCGGAACACCCATTTTAATCCCCATTTGTTTAGCTTCATTGCTACGGGCAACTGCACACCCATCGTTATTTGAGAGTACGATGACTGGGAGGTTATTCAACTTGGGATTAAAGAACCGTTCACACGAAACATAGCAATTATTGATATCAACAAGTGCAAATATCTTTTCTTCATGTTTCATTTGAAGTTCTTAATAACTTTGGTGACAACACCCCAGATTACTAATTCTTGTTCATTGCGGGGGAGGATAGGTTTGTATTCGATATTTTCAGGCTTAAGCCAAACTGCTGGCAGATTTCTAAGTTCATTTTCATTATGAAAAATATCAAACAATTCTTGATGAGACATTCTTTGTGTAATCATCATTCTTTTTACAGTGAAATCATTGTCGATGAATGCGATAACGATATCTTGATGCTGTGAGCGTATGCTTCTATCGACAATCAAATAATCATTTATATCGATCCCTACATCTTTCATTGATAAAGATTCAACTTGGACAATGAAAGTTGCTTCTTTATTTGAGATCAGAAGATCATTCATATCGACAGTTTTATCTATATAGTCTTCTGCCGGGGAGGGGAAACCCGCAGCAATTTTATTGAGAACAAGTGGAATAGAATACTTTGTGACTGCTTGGAAAGATGAGATTTTTGATATATCAGATAGACATCTCGTTTTAGAAGAATGTGCTCTGATATCAATAACTTTTGAGTCTCTCAAGTGGGCTAGACTTGCTTCATTAAGCTTTAACAACTTTGCTTTTGATGAACTGTCATCTAATTTAATATCCATAAAAACACCACTTGATTACGTTACGTATTCAAGAGTTTAGTTTGTATGTTTTAAAATTTCAAATTTAAAAGCTGTGGACAAACGTAAATTTTTTAATTATTTAGTGTCTTTAGAAAAACTTAGGAGTCGATAAATAATTTGAATAAACACAATAAGTTATTGTAATATAATTGAAATACCTGCTAAATTTCACATTAAAGGATTGATATGATTGTTTTACCGCTTGTCGCAATTATCATCGCCGCATGTACATCTTTCTTCACGATAAGTTTTGGTCTCAAAAAAATAGGTCATAAAATACATGCTATATTTCATGTAGTATCAGAAAAATCATATGAAACAAGAATTACTAATGTTATTTTGCAAAATCACAAAGATAAACCTGTTTGTGTATACCGATTACTTGCTGTATTTGAAAAAAAATACACTTTGGAATTAAAGAAATTCAATGAACCAGTAATTATAAAGCCATTTGAAGCTCTAACTATTCATACTGATCCGTACAGTAAATTAATTCTTAATGATGAGCCATATGTACCAGAATTCAATTCATCTGAAATTGAAATTTACATTGAATTATTCGATAGGGTTGTTCTTTGCAATACAGATTCTTATAAAAGAACAACTCTTGGAGAAATGCAAATTTTAAAGAAAACAAAGAAATTTAATGGAATTGTGTACAATGATGGAGTTAAATATTTCTTATGCTATATGCACGAAGGACAAAGCAAAACAGCATTTATACATAAATCTGGCCATATTTCAGAAGATTGGAGCTTAAGTTATAATTTTATCAAACCAAAAAATAACGAAATAACAGAAATTGAAATTAAGGAATTCTTGGAAAAACAATATATAAATAATAAAATTATCGCTGAGTACAAATTAATTCTAAATAATTTATAAATATTAACAAGATTTCAGAACAAATCTGCACATTTATTTTTACCAGATGAATGGTCACGCGGAAAAGTAACAAACTCATCACGCATTTCAAAAAAATACTCATGTGCGTTTTCACGGTCTACATTGAGCCAATCATTTCGATACTCTTCAGGAATTACAATGATCGATCGTTTCTCATCGGAAGGCGCGTGAAATTGCTTCATAAAAGGGTGGTTGTCAGAATTAATCGTGAGCATTGAAAACGATCTGACTTTAGAGTCTTTGATTACAGCATCATCGTAGATTGCAGCAACAGTGAAAGGCTGACCATCTTCACGTTTGATGGTGTACCAGTGCGCTTTGCCATCAATATACTTTGGCTCGTAAAACTCTTGAACAGGTACAAGACAGAATTTACTGTACTTCCATGCATGCCTAAAACTCGGTTTTTCAGCTACAGTTTCGGTCCGCGCATTATAAGTATAAGAGCTAAATTTGAAGTCTTTAGCCCATTGCGGCAAAAGCCCAAACTTACCGAAATCCAAATCAAAACCTTTCATAATAATCGGGGCGTGGTAACCCGGATAAATATGCGCCTTTAGATCAAGTTCTAGCTGATCGACTTCGACATCAAGTAAGGCGAGAGATTCTCTGGTGGGCATTTCGTAGTTTGAGCACATATTTAAAAACCTTAAATGTTATTAATCATTTTAGAAACTTCAAACGTGATTTCAGAATTATCTTGAAAATTAATATCAATTACTTTTTCATCTGTGTCACTTCTCAATAAAGTTATCTGATTTTGGCTTTCTACTGTATTAATTGTTAGAAAAGAATAAAAATTTTCGTTTTCAAAAGAACCTAATTTTTTAGCTTTAAATGTTTCAGCATCTAAAAGAAGTCCAATATCGCCAAACAAATTCGAACTCAATTTACAAAAATAATTCATGTCATTAAAAACTTTTTCGCCAAATGGTCCTATTAGAGTGTTATCAGAACTAAGCATTTTATAAATTTTTTTGAAAAGGGCAATCCTAGTTATAATGTTATTATGCGGTATATATTTACCAAATAAATTACAATCTGCTAGTTCTTTCCAATAAAAGCTTTGATCAAAAGCTTGAGCATCATAGTATTGAGCAGCATTTATTAATAGGAGACTATATTGAGAGTCAACAGTGAAAGATGTATGTTCAAATAAATTAAATTTTTCAATCAAATCCTTAAATGATTGAAAAATATTATTAAGAGCATTAATCATTAATAGTTGCATTAATTCTTCGGATATAGATGATCGGACAATGTTGCTATACATTTTTTTTATTGAAAATTTATCTGTTTTAATATAAATATTATCATCAACTTTCGTATCAATTATCCTTAAAATCTGATACAAAAGCATAAAGTATCTTGAAACTTCACGATTTTTTAAGACTTTTTCCATGTAGTCTTGGATGTTATCACTATCTTCATACATAACATATTTAAAACATCTTTCGAGTTTAGTATTATTTTGTGTGACAAGAGTATTCAGCTCAATCTGCAAATTATTTAATTCTTTCAACATTGCAAAGAAAGTGCTATCAAACTGCTGTAAGCTTTGCGTTAAAAGCTGTTCACTCATTACTTTTTGATTTTCGATTAAAGTTTTATTTGTGCTATGTAATTCTCTAGTAGATACATCTAGTTGTCTGTTTTGTATAACAATAGTAATAAGAAGGGCTAAAAAGCTAAAGAACGTCAATATTGGATTTAGTAATCCACCAACATAATCACCAAATTGCCCTAGACGCTCACCAGTCACAGGTAGATTGAGATTTATTAAATAATAATTAAGTATGCTATAAGTTATTCCAAAAATTGCTGGAATAATAAACAATAAAAAAATGTAAAGCCAATTTATTTTTATGCCATCAGATTTCATTAAGAATATTCTCAAATATTTTTAATGGAAAGATACCATAAAAAAATAAGATTTAGATCTTTATAGTTAACTCAATGATTCCAGCTATTTCTATTGATGATATAATATACTTACACGAGGATTTCAAGACTTGTGGATAAAGTAGTGTTTACGTCAAAATTTCGTCATATTAATTTAAGTATATGATTTTAATAAATAGATACTACGTTGACATCGTAGAGGTCTCCAGTTCGAGTCTGGATATACCTACCAAGATATTAAAGTCATATAAACTCAAATAGCTTTGTATGATTTAAAAAATCCCTAAATTATAATGATTTAGGGATTTTTTATTGCTTTATATAAACTAACATAAACACATACAGCAGATCGATCCTTGTATCATCGTGTGTATGTGTATCATGGTTGAATAACTTAACTCATGATACAGTCTGCTTCTTTAAATTGCACCCAAAGCCTTTGAGCTTTTATTAGTTGCTGCTTATAGTCAGGTTCAAGAGTTTTTATTTACTCTGATATATTAAAAGCAGTTTCTTTGCTGCCGAGTTTAATTTCTTAGAATAGCATATCTCTAATATTTGTAGAGGATACCAATTCAAGGCAATCTTTAGCAATTACTGAACAGCTTATAAGGCTTATTAAGCTAAAAAAGATAATATGTTTCATGAAAAATATTCCCCCGAGTTTCTAGTCATCTATAAATTAACTGCATCTTGTTCTTTTCAGTAAAAAATCTATCATAGAGTGAATAAAAAAGGGATCCATAAATGAAAAAACTAATTTTAATTGCTTGTTGTATGTTTAGTGTTGGGGCATGGGCAAGTTGTGAAGATTTGAACAGAATAGCTGATAAAAAAGGCATACATTATGGAACTGAATACAGCTTTGTTGTTAAAGGACCAAAGGGACATAGAGCATACTTTCATTCTGCACCGGCGAATAAATGTAAATATGCTAAGACTTACTTAATTCCTAATGATTCAGTAGTTGGTTATCAAAAGTTTACTAATGATAACCACAATTGGATCTATGTGATGTATGGCTCTAAAGATAGAGTTTATACTTCAGGATGGATTAAAGAAAATGACTTAAAAATATCTGATCGTATCAGTCCTATTAATTAATCAAGTAAGCACACTTTTAGAGATGAAAATAAATGAAAAAACTAATAATTCTTACCCTTTTATTAAGCGGCGGGGCTTGGGCTAAGACATGTGATTACCTATCGAAGATAGCAGATGATAATGGCATGCATTACGGAACAAAGTATTCCTATACAGTTCAAGGTACAAAGGGATTTAGATCATATTTTCATTCAGCACCATCAAGCGAATGTAAGTTGAAAGGTGTATTTATTATTCAGAATGATTCAGTTATAGCTTATCAGGAATTTAAGAACGAAAATCAAACTTGGCTTTATGTAATGTATATAGATAAAAACGGCAATGATACTTCAGGTTGGGTTAAAGCTAAAGATTTTAAATTATTTGGTCGCCTTAGTCCTATCAATTAATCAAGTAAACACAATTTTAGAGAAGCAAACAAATGAAAAAACTATTCCTTTCAACTCTTTTAATTAGTGGTGGGGCTTGGGCTAATGCTCCATACAAAGCTACAACCGAATGCCAATTTGATTATGATGATTTCAACTTTTGCTCAAAAGTAAACGTGGCTAAATACAAAAATGCTCTAAAAACACAAAAACCTAATTTTAACCAAAAGTACATTCTTCTCAACCTAAGCTCATCACCTCAAATATTTAGATTTATTGCTTTAGATACAAAAAATGGCTTAGCTTTACCTTTAAGAGATGGAATTCTAGGTTTTAAAGATAAAAAAGGAGATTTAACAGGAAAACCTCCCGTAATCCAATACTCAGTTAATAATTCACTCTTATGCACTCAAGGAAGTATTTTTGCTTATCGAGATGATTATGATAATGTAAAAACATGTTATTCAATTCAAGATAATGAATACTCTGAATATGGCAAAGAGTTCAAAAGATCAGATACACCAGTGAGTATTAATTAACTAAACCTTCACTCCCTTAGAATTTCTAGTCATTTGCAGATTAACAGCGTCTTGTTCATTACGAACATTTCGAGTTGCCAACATCGGATCAGAAATACCGCTAACGTGAATATCTGTTTTCTAATTGATATTCACATTACGATTAGATGACTGAGTATTATAGAAATTAGGAAAGACAGGTTTAATATTGTCTGGAATTTCTGCATTTTGAGCAAATTTAGAAAGTATCTCCTTGTTAATCGGAGTTTTAGGCTTTGATGGGTTATCTGATTGAGATACATTGTTAAGACTAAGGCGCTGACTAACATCTTTGACCATGGTAAAATTTTTAGATACATAGTTTTATAGGAAGCATAAACTGAATTTTTAAGAACTGAAAAAACATTTCAGGAGTTTTTGCACCTTTAGCTGTTTTATATCGTCCTGCTTTTGCTATTGTTTTTATATAGTCATCTGCAAATTGTTCAGGGCTGTCATAAACTCTGTAAGGGGCGTAGGACTTTTCTATTTTATCCCATGCTCTCACCGTTTTTCCTTTCCAAGAAGAACCTGCCATAATATTTCCCAAATTAAATTTTGCCCCTGGATTTATATGTTCTCCCCACCCAGTTTCACCTGAAAATTGAGCTAATGTATACTCTGGTTTAACATCAAATGTTTTCCGATTCTAACTACCATGCCCCAATAAGTTTTTAAAAAATCTATTTGCTTTTTACCTTTAGCCCCTTCTTTAATCGCTGCTTTATCCGAATATTCGTTATTCGACTGAGTTCTCGCATTAACATCACCAGCTACAACATTCGCCATTCCAACAATTGCATTCACTCCAGCTAAAGCCGTTTTTTGAAGCATTTGGATTGTTTGTTATTTAGTATTATCTGTACTGGATTTTTCAGCATCAAGTGTTGCTTGAGCTTCTTTATTACCAATAAAGCTAGACCCTTTGCGACAGTGCGCCTGATTCAATCTAATCCATTTAACTTGTTTAAGAAACCTACTAAGCCACAATCTTATTAATCAAGCTCAGATCGATAGAGTCTTATTGGGAATTGAAGTTTAAGAACATGATTTGAAATGTTTCAATGATTTTTGATAAAATTATCCTATGTATATTTTTGATATTATTAAATTTTTTATTTAAATGTGCTATTATTAATGATAATAATTTATCTATAAAAGTTCTAAAAAATTTAATTTTTTGAGAAAGAAATCTCATAATAGTAGAATCTTTTAAATTTTAACAGTTGATTATTTTACTAAACCTGAATTATTATATCTATAAAATACGATATAGTGAATCGTAGCTCAAGCGCCATCGCTTCTCTGACTGATCAAACTTTTAATTAAAAAGGATTTTTGGTTGGAATTGCGAGATTCTTTATCTGATTATGGAAAGAAGGAATATGCATAGATTTTCAAAAATTGTGTTGATAACAAATAACTTAACTAAAAAGATTGAGCATGATCTAGAATTAAGAATGAGTTGTGATGGTGCATATACACATACTATAAATAGAGAAGATGAAAATTATAAAATTGAAGTTATGATTGATCCACCAAGTGATGTTTTAAATACTTTTAAAAATATAGCGCATGACATTAAAGATTATTTAGATGAAATTGATTATAAAGGGAAATTTGAATTTAAGTTAATTGTTTAGTGTCTGACTGGCTACATGCAAGATTTCCTATTATTATTGTAGTGAACCTATTCTATTTTTCTATCATTTTGTATGATTTACATACCCACATGACCCTCTCTTTATGAATATTTATTTGTGTTATCTTTAAAATAAATGCCAATGAGCATTATGGTCATCAGTGAGTATTAAATATTTCAAAATCGCTTTTTTTTAATAGTGTTTAAAATAACCAAAAAAAATCAAGTTCTATTATTTTAAATAAAATAGTATATATATCAGTATTTTATTTAGTTTTTATATGCATAATATGAGATAAATTTAGAATAGAAAATGTGAGGGTTGTGAATCTATAAAGATTGATGATTTAGCTTTTTTCGCACAAAATCTTTGATTTTTCTAGTCTAAATAATGAGGCTGTTACATAAAGTTGACGATACATATATGAAGATTTACCAAAAGGTAAAATATTTTATTTGAATGTTAATATGAATTGTGTAAAATTTAATCAGTGAAGAAGGTTGTGCTTTTCACTTTGACTTGCTATCTAAGTCTTTAATCAACCCACCTTTTTTAGGTGGGTTGATTAATTTTATGTTAGACAATAAACAATCGGTTTCTGACTTCTACTTAAAAATAGGAAATAAGATGAATTGTTCTATTTATTTCAAAAATATTGTGTGTTTAATGTGATTTTTATCACGTTATTTTTGGAGGGAGTCAATATTAGGAATTGCTATCGTAAATTGTTGAGCTGGTTTTTTAGCTTTAGCTGATAAAGTATTAAATAATGCACCATAGGGACGAATTATGAGAGTAAGTTTTTGATTAAAATTTATACCAAGGTATAGATTGTTTATTCCACGATTTAAATGTACATTCAAGACCACATTTTTTAATTCAAACATTATGAATATTTGTATAGGTGGACCTTGGCACGGAAGTAAGCTGCTAGGACATGATAATAAAAAGTCTTTTAAAGTAAAAGCTAACCAGTCAGACTCAGTAACAAACTATTCGAAAAGAAAGATTAAGTTTAAAAACGAGTTTTATATTTTTTGGGTAGCTGATGAGTTGATGATATTAGATGAGAATGAAATTATTAAAACTTATTTACTAAAAAACTAAATATTATTGTTTAAATATACTTTAGATATAAAAAAGGCGCAAATGTGCCTTTTTTATATCAGTCAGCTTTGCCTTGGAATATTTGGTTTAAAGTCAGATATCTATAATTTAGGATAATCTATGAATTCTCTTATTTTTATTATTTGGTAGTTAATTTTGGCTTAGTTGCACAAAGCTATCTCTAAAGGCTCATTCAGCAATATAACTCTTAGATGAATGAGTCTGCATCCAAAATATATCGTATAACGAATTGGTTTCCTTACATGAGCAGTATACTGCGAAGATTTAAATTAATTGTGGCAATATCACTATTTGGTTTGATTCCAATTACTCAGCGCTATGCACAATCAATATACAAACAAGGACGAAATCAAACCTACTCAGATAAAGCGATTCAGTACTGTTTAATAATTAAATCTCTCTTTCGTTTAACTTTACGAATAACCACAGGATTTGTTCAAAGTCTCGTTCGTCTTTGCAGATTAGACTGGACTGCACCAGATTATTCAACCCTTTTTGGAAGAAAAAAAGTATACTGATATTGCAATTAGCTTAGAACAAAGCAGAGATGGACTTCACCTATGAGTTGACTCTACAGGTATGAAATTTTTAGTTGAAGGAGAATGGAAGCGTAAAAAACCTTAGCCTGAATATTGTCGACAATGGTGTAAACTCCACATTGGTATTGATACTAAAACATTGTAAATACGTGCTGTTCAGCTCACTACAAATATCGTGGGAGATTCAAAAGTATTCAGGGATTTACTTGATTAAATTCCAAAAATAAACATATAGATTCCAACTATGCGGATGGAGCTTATGACAAAAAATACTGTTGATAGGTGATTTCAGATAGACATACACGTTCTATCGTTCTGTCGAGAAAAAATGCAAAGCCTTGGAAAGATACAAAAGCTCATACATTAAAGAGAAAACAACAACTAAGAACGATTAAGTATTTGGGGAGGACAATGTGGGAAAATTGGTCAGGCTATCATCTTCGAAGTTTGGTTGAAACCAAGATGCACTGAATTAGGTTATTAGGAGATAAATTATCAGCAAAGTACTTTTTAAGTCAGGTCAATGAAGTGCATACGAGAATTGCAGTTTCGAATAAATTCACTGAAATAGGTAGACCTTATACCCCAGTTGTATCTTAAATTTGAGTTGATTAGGCTAGTTTTAGCTTTGCAATCTTTTTGCAATCGGAAGGTTGATTTTAACAAATGGTAAAAAATAAATTATAAGTTATTTAAATTATTTGATATTTTAAATGATTTATTGTATAAAAAAGAAACAACAATAAAGTGGAGGTGAAATCATGATACACAAATCAATAAGCATTGCATTTTTCTTTTTCATGTTTGTAGCTTTAACATTACTCGTACACTTATTGGGAAATGTTCCAACTGGAATATGGCTTCCATAATAAAATTGCTGGCTGGGAAAGCTCATCTTGAGGTGAGCTTTTACCCTATGGAGGAGTTGATTTTGATTCAATTCATAAAATGTATTTTTGGCTTTCATCGCGTAATTGAAACACATTATTGTAAAGATGGTGAGTTGGAAGTTTGTCATCATTGCTTAAAAGTTGTTAAAAAATAATCGTATAGATTGATTTCAACCGAATACATGATATTTCAATATTTATACTCAATTCAAAGTTAAGTTGATCATAATATTTTTGACATTCTTTAATATGAGTTTTTTTAATGCCAAAACCAAAAATGAGTGACAATAAAATAGATTCAAATCACATGCTGTATTTTTCAATTGATCAGCTTAAAAGTTTTTTGAAGACCCAAATTCGGTTAAAAGCGGATCAAGGAGAGCTGTTTATAAGTGAATATATCACTAAAGATTTCACTCATCATGAAATAATTAATTTGGGTGAGGAATTTAAGAAAGCAGGGTATAAAGTTAAGATTAGAAATACAGGCGAAGAAAAAATATTTTCTGTTTTTTGGAATTAAATAACTGCGAGTTTTTATACTTCCAAAAATAAGAATAATTTTATTTCGACATTTTGACGATTTATATTTTATTTTTTGATAGGATTTGATTTTTAAACAGGATAGGCTTAATTAGAAAATTATTTAAATAGTTAGCTTAGTTTTATTATATTGCTTAAATACTAGTCAAAAGTAAATATACAAGATCAAACTTCAACTTAACATATCTTTGATAAAGACAGTTAATAAATGCTAGCGATTGGTGTTATGAGTGAGTTGGGCATATTTCACCTGTATTGAATCACGTGCTGGAAATCTATGAGATAACCCGATAGGATTTATGATTTTTATGAGAGAAGAAAGTGAGTAATCTAGAAAATGAAAATTTAGAACAGCAATCCCAACAAGAGCAAAAAGATTCTAGCGTAATGAATGATATCGTGAATTCGATCAATCCATTGGATGCTGTTGATCTGATTGTGGAAGCAGGTCGGTTGATTGTGAATACGGGTAAAGATATTGTTTCTGACATTGCCAATAACATCGATATTGATATAAGTCTTTAAAATTACTGAGCGAGTGCACCCATCTAAAATTAAGGCTTTAATTTATGAGATTAAACTTCTTTGCATATGACATTTAAATCAATGATGAAAAAATTTGTCTTGGCGTTTCTTATATTGAATTCGAAGTTTAGCTTTGCTGATCCAATAAAACCAACTTTTCTTGAAGAAAAATTAGATATTAAAAAGTTTAAAAAAGAGCTAGATGATAAGCATACATCTAAAATTAAAAAATCCCTTTTTCTTGTAAAAAGAGAGCCAGAATTGGACCAATTTAAATATAAAGCAGTTATGTTGAGAATTGCTAAGGATAGGCAGGGTAATTCTTTTAAATATATGAAAATGATCACTTATCTAGACTGTGATGAAAATAAAACCTATACATATTTGTCATTTTATGATGAAAATGGTATTACGCATGGTATTGGTTCGTCTAATGGCGATCTTCCTCAAGATAGTCCATTAAGAAAACAAGTCTGTATCAATGAATGACGGTGAATAGCTGTAAAACATGCTTATTTTATGTTTTAAATTGACACATTTCACGTTATTTAGTAAAACTGTGATTGTTAATTCATTATAGTGAATAAACATACAATAATCCTTAATCAGCGCAAAAATTAAGGGGAAGCCTCACAGTGATGTGGGGCTTTTTTATTTGAATGATTTATTCCAAGCGGCGTTTGCAATCATCAGTGAGTATATGTCTGTGATTTTGTTTAAATCTAATAGAGATGATGTTCTGCTTTAAAACGTTCTAGATTCCGAAGCGCATCTTGGTAACGTGAGCGTACTTGACTGCTATTGCTTCGGAGGTCAGATAATTTCTTTTTATAGTCATCACGATCTTTGTTAGACAGATCTTTACTGTCTAATTTTCCAAGATAGTAATCTATATTATTCTGTGAAGTATTAAATTCTGTATTCGCATAGTAAAAGTTACTGGCGACTTGAAAATAATGACGTAAGGATTCGCGTTTCTCTGCCGGGCAAACTCGAAAATTACCGCGCCCCTCTAAAGCTTCGTAAAAGATATTTTCAGGTTGGCAGTAAGCCTCTAAACCTTTTAGATAACCCATTTCATAAAGATTTTGACTAGGAATAATATTGGCTTTTTTACAAGAAGAATAGTATTTATCTATATGGGATTTATTTCCAGCAGCGCCATCTTTTTCACCAACGTTAAACCAATTCGCAGTTTTACATTGTTCAACACTCATTGCAGCACAACCAGAAAGTAAAACCATAAAAGTAGATAAAATTACTATAAGTTTCATGAAAAATTCTTCCAAACGATTTTTGAATTACTTTTTAAAAAATGATTTTATCATGACAAGATCAATAATTTCCTGATCATTAATGTGGTACTACATGAAAAGTGCATTTAAATTCTTAAAAATACAAAAGAGTTTTTATCTTGATTCTGCAGTTATTGCCGATATCGTATTCTAACTTTGGCGTATCTTCAGCTTGCGCATAATATTTGTATCGCAGTTGATCGATATAAACTTAGGGATTCCATCTCCAAAAGAGTAGATCTGCCAAATTCATAACTTAATTTAAAAATAGTTGATGGATAGTTAAATTTAATTAGTTGATAATTTGTTCAGATTTCTTTTAAAAAACAGGACCTTTTATCTAAAAATTACGGGGATTAAAGCAAGACTACAATTCGAGAACATAGACAGCCGTTGAGCTAAGTACAGTCAAGATTACACAGAAATTTATCGTTACTTTTTTAATTTCATAAAACTTATATACTATGATTTTATAGTTAAATTTACATTGATCTTTAAAGTGGCTTAATTCTAATGTTTGGGAAGATCGTTTTTACTGTATCGGTAGTCTTATCCATAGTTTTTTTTGTTCTAGGTTTAATCGAAGCTATTGTTGAGTTTATCGTTATTGGATGCCTCGGTTTTATAGCATCTGGCTTGGTTTTTAAACAAATGAAAATATCATTCAAGCAGAGTGACGACTAATTTTGTGGTTTAAACAATAGCGCTTCTGGCTATTTTATTTTCACAATGGTATGGGGGCGGTGAGTGAATGTTAAAAATCCAAAGTAAATTTTTGAATTGAAGTCTTTTTCAGATTTCTCTTCTACTATTTGTCAATCAAAAGAGAACAGATAAAATTATAAACTTAGCTAAAGGTTTAGATATGATTCGATCAAGTGGAATATTGTGATCTGAAATAGAGTGTAAGCTTTGATAAAGCGCTAAGCTAACGAAATTTAAAAATTTGATAAAACCCTCATAAGAGGGTTTTTGTATGTCAAGGTGCTGAAAAACAGTAAAAAAATTACATATTATTATAATAATATAATATTTTATTATCATTTTATGATATTTTTATGTTGTTATAGAGCGTTATAAATCTATATAAATCATCTTATATTAAATAAAGGGGTTAAAAATAATGGCTAAAATTGACTTAAATCCATTAGCGGAAATTGATGGATTCACAGCAGCAGCACTTGTAGACTATACCAGTGGATTATCACTTGCCGCTCAAGGAACGGGGATCGATTTAGAACTTGCTGCTGCGGGAAATACGGAAGTTTTGAGAGCAAAAATTAAAACAGCAAAAGCATTAAATTTGCAAGATACGATTGATGATGTTTTGATCACACTTGGGAAGCAATACCATTTATTACGACCACTTGAAAAGAATAGCGATTTATTTTTATATCTGGTATTAGATCGCCAAAAATCGAACTTAGCGATGGCAAGACATGAGCTTCGTATTTTTGAAAAAGAGTTAGATTTTTCTTAAAACATTGATTGGCTATTATATTTGATACGATGTAATAGCCATTTTAAGTCATCAATACTAAGAAATTAGAAAATATATTTAACATATAAATACAGCCCGAATATAGGTTATCTAAAGACGTTGAAACTTGAGTGAAATAGTCGACTTAAGTCTATGAATGTAAAGTTATAAATATGAATACTATAAAATAAAAAAATATCATTGAAAATCTCATAAATGTTATTAGAATTCTATTTCTAAATAAATTAAGAGATTGGGGATATGGAAAATAAAACAGCAAGATTAACTATTTTGATAGACCCGAACAAAAAGGAAGCTTTTGAAGAATTGTGCAATCGTCAAGATCTAAAGCCTTCACAAGTGGTTCGCCAACTAATTCGTGAGTATTTAGAAAAGCATGGTGTAGATTACGCAACGAAACCTAATTTACCCAAAAAGTAAGAATTTTAGTTTATCTATTTTATCAATAAATAGGACTATGCTTTTTTGGGGAAAAGTGTGTCTTATTAATATTGAATTAGAAGAAATTGAGTAAAATTGATCAAAAACGTTGCACTAATTATTGAAGATTCTGATATTTATAAATTTTTAATGTATTTGATTCTTTAAATCTGACCAATTTGAGCTTGATGATATTCAGCAAATAAGTAAAAGAGAGCTTACAAGCATTTTATGGCTTGTAAGCTTTCTTTTTTGTAGAAAAAGAAAGCTATAAAAAGGACATTTAAAAAGAAATTTTTGAATTCAATTTTACAAAACTACTTCTTGAATTTGGTCTTTAAAAAAATACTTTTCATGTATTTTAGATTAAGAGTATTTGCATAAATTTACCTCAAGTTAAAAATATATAAATGATAATTATTATTATTAGTAATTGCATTTGAAGTTTTGCTCAAATACAATACGCAACAATTCTTTCACAATTCCTCCGTATTTAAGTTGCGTATTAACATGAATAAACAATTAAGATTCCAGACACTGTCAATTTCAATACTCACCGCAATGTCAATTTCCGCATATGCAAAAGATACTTCTGAAGATGCGACAAAATTAAAAACAATTGTGGTGACTGCGAGTAGTCAAGCTGTAGATGTTAAAGAAGCACCAGCAAGTATTAGTGTTATTACAAGCGAAGATATCGAAAAACAACCAGTGGGGAGTCTTGGAGAATTATTAAGTAAAGTCCCGGGGGTAACGGGTGGAATTAGTCCCTCAGGCGAAGGTTCTAAGATTAAATTACGTGGTTTACCAGATAATTACACGCTGATTTTAGTTGATGGCAAACGCATCGGGTCTTCAAGAGATACAAATTATCGTCCAGATTTAGGTCGACAGGATTTAAATTGGATTACTCCTGATATGATTGAAAGAATTGAAGTTGTCCGCGGTCCAATGTCTTCTTTGTATGGTTCAGATGCAATGGGGGGAGTAATTAATATTATTACCAAGAAAATTCCTAGTGTTTGGGGTGGTAATGTTACGTTAAATTATACTCAGCCAACGACCTCTTCTGATTTAGGTACATCTTTACAAACAGGCATCATGGCTGCTGGCCCATTAACGGATACCTTAGGTCTGCGCTTGACAGCAGGGATGACTGAGCGAGAGGCAGATAAAAAATATAAAGCAGGAAATGGGACCACAGGTTCTCAAGATCAAAACTACAATGCGATGTTGCATTATCAGCCAACAGATAAACACTCACTCAGTTTTGAAGCGGGGCATAGTATTCAAAAGAATGAAAAGGGTTCTCAAATTAACGCCACAACAGGTGCTGAGCAGGAGACCAGTTGGGGCGCAAATAAATTAGAACATAACTCATATAGCATATCGCATGATGGCGAGTGGGCAATTGGTAAATCTAAATTAAGTGCATATTACAATGACTATGATTCAAGTGTGCTTGGTTCTAAAACTAAATCAAATGAAATGATTGTTGAAGGTAGTTTAACCATGCCATTTGAGGCAATGTTTAAGCAAGTCTTAACTGTTGGCGGTCAATGGAAAAAACAAGAATTAACCAATACTGACACGATTGGCACTCTACCAGGAGGGAGTTGGGATGGGAAAAGTTATACCGATCCTACAGTGAATAATAAGAATTGGGCATTATTTTTTGAAGACAATATTTCATTGTTGGATAATTTGACATTAACCGTAGGGAATCGTTTAGATCATGATGATAAATACGGTGCACATCATAGTCCACGAGGTTATTTAGTTTATAGTCTAACAGATGATCTGGTAATTAAAGGTGGGGTCGCAAAAGGCTTTAGAGCACCAACAGTGAAAGAATCATCTCCTGGTGGAGCTACTCAGTCTGGCGGGAATGGCTGTAATGGTTTAAAAGGTAAAACTTGGTATGACAGTAAGCAAAAACCAGATACCTATACAGGCGGTGGTTGCTATATGACAGGTAATCCCAACTTAAAACCTGAAGAAAGCACAAACTATGAAATTGGTGTGAATTATACTGGTTCTGGTGCGGACTTAGGTTTGACACTTTTCCAAACAGATTTTAAAAATAAAATCGCTTATTCACCATTAGGTCACGAAGGTGGTATTTGGTTTACCCGTAATGAAAATATTCAAAAAGCGGTAACACGTGGTATCGAAATGGTTGTAAATTTCCCAGTTTTAGATAATCTAAAATGGAATAATAATGCTACCTATTTCTTAAAAGCAAAAAATGAAGATACTGGTGCAACTTTACTGACTACTTCAAAATTAACAGTGAATTCCGCATTAAATTGGCAGCCAACCGATCCACTCAATTTAGAGTTGTCCGCACAATATTTGGGTAAACAATATTTGACCGATAAAGGCGCTACCCCTACGATGCAAAAACCACATACGATCGTAAATCTAGCAAGTAATTATCAAGTCAATGATAAGCTTATTGTACGTGGCGGTTTTACTAATTTACTTGATAAAAAGTTGTCAAATGGTAGAGATGCATACTTCGTTGAACGTCAAAAAGTATTTGTAGGTGCAACCTTTAAATTTTAATCAATTATATTGAAGTGAAGACAGACTTCACTTCAATAATAGATCATGTGTTAAAAAACCATCTGCGGATGGTTTTTTTGCTATGTTTTTTATTCATATCAAAAATTTACCCTAATATTTTTTTACACTCTTATAGTTTAATAAAATCAAGTGGTTATATATATTGTAAAAAACTTTGGTATTTTATGATTTTTATAATTAACTTGCTGTTATCAGAGTGTTTTTTGATTTAAAATTATTGTTCACTGCCATATAGGCAGCTTAGAAATTTAAGTCCATGGTGTCGTGCTGAAGTTGAGTGTTCACTGCCATATAGGCAGCTTAGAAAAGTGGTAAATACTGTCGCTTTTACGAGCGTGGGTTCACTGCCATATAGGCAGCTTAGAAAATTTATCAAACTTGTAGAAATCAATTTCGAAAGTTCACTGCCATATAGGCAGCTTAGAAAACAAATGAGACTTATCAAAACCGTAATATCTTGTTCACTGCCATATAGGCAGCTTAGAAATTCTTGATACATACGATCACCAAGATGAACTCGTTCACTGCCATATAGGCAGCTTAGAAAGTTTGAAATCATAAGGAAGCTTGTAATCAGAGGTTCACTGCCATATAGGCAGCTTAGAAAAATGCACCAGATACAATAGCAGTACTACCTAAGTTCACTGCCATATAGGCAGCTTAGAAAATAGTCGATTGCTCGATTGGCAAATAAATTTCGTTCACTGCCATATAGGCAGCTTAGAAATGACAAGCGAGAAAAGGGTGAATTACTTGAACGTTCACTGCCATATAGGCAGCTTAGAAAATACCCTGACAATGTCACACCTCCAACCGATGGTTCACTGCCATATAGGCAGCTTAGAAAATCAAGGTCATGCCTTCATTTGATTGCCATTGGTTCATTGCCATATAGGCAGCTTAGAAAATTTACGATTCTCATTAAACTGATACTCTTGTGTTCACTGCCATATAGGTAGATTAAAAATCAATAGATGAGCAATAGATGATGTTGACTGCTAGTTAATTGAGAATTTTATTTTGTATATTTTAAGCAGTAATAATTTTATCAGTAGAGAAAGCCACCTTAGCGATAACTTTCTCTGATTAAACCTATTAATTTATTTTAATTTAAATCAATATTTAGCCAATTATAAATAGGTTTTAGTATTACCACTCGTATTTTAAGCCCACTCTAAAATTAGTCGGTGCACCATAATAGCTATTGGTTGTCGCTAAATGATATTTTTCATTAAACAGGTTGTTGATATTCAGATTCAGCAATAAATTTTCATTGATTTTATAACGTGCCATTAAATCAACTAAAGTGTAACTGTTCTGGGTAAAACGAGTCTTTACAGGGAGGGTTATATCTGAATAAATATCACTTTGCCAACGTAGACCGCCACCTATTGTCAGAGCCTTATCAAAGTAAGGCAGAGTATAGGTGGTAAATAATTTAGCAGTATTATTTGGAATGTTGGTGTTTATACTATTACCTTGACTGTTTTTCGACAAATTTCGAGTAAAACTTCCTGAAACTTGCCATAACTCATTGAGTTTTCCTGTGGCTTCTACTTCAAGACCGCGGCTCTTTGTTCCCGATTCTGCTGTATATGCTTGAGATCCATCAGGAGCTATGTGAGAGTTATCTGCTTGTTCAGGGACAGCGACTGCAAAATTATCTTCTTTAGTTTGATAAACAGCAGCACCTATATTCAATTGATTATCGAAAAATTCACCTTTAATGCCTACTTCTGTACTGTTGCCGACAAGTGGGTCTAAATAATCTCCCTTAACTGTCTTTTTATCCTGAGGAGAAAAAATATTGGTATAACTGGCATATGTTGTCCAATTGTCAGTTAAATCATAGCTAAGCCCTACATACGGGATGACTTCACCAGTCTCTTTATGAGTTTTGATATCTGTTGTATTTTTAGCATTATCATGATTTACAGCAACACGTTTCCAGTCTTCAACGCGCGTACCTAAAATAATCGCTGCCTTGTCTGATGGCTTTAAACGAACTGCACCAAATATAGAACGACTACTATCATTTCCACTATACCAGCCGTCAATTATCGTTTCAGGTCGACTTGGTGTATGACCATCCCAAGTGAAAATATTGTCTAATTTTCCATTCCAAGACATTCCATTATTCCAACCCGAGTAGGTAGGACGTTGATTTTCACTTTTGGTATAGGTTGTACCTAAAACAACTTCATGGGTTTGATTGAATAGATTAAAAGAACCATTCAGCGTTAAATTAAATAAGTTTTGTGTTGGTTCATAATCCCAGCGTGTCGCATAAATTAAAGCACCTTTTCCAGTTTGTTTATCTATTCCTGAACTATTATATGCATAACCGACCACTTCGTCAGACGACGTCTCAGTTCGAGATAACGTCCCTTTGATTTTCCAGTTATCGTTAAATTTATGTTCAATATCTGCAAAATAACCAGTCGTTGATCGGTCTGAATACGTCCAACCTGCAGCTGCTGAATCAGAGCGTGACCATTCAATCAGTGAACCATCCGTATAATATGAAGGTAAACCTCCACGAGCAATGCCTGAAATATCAATTTTTTGATAGCTAATTCCAAGACTTGCTTTGGTTCGATCTGTTAAATCAGCTTCAAGTACGCCATATGCAACTTTACGTTCTTCCGCATAACGATCTATATAAGAGTCGCCATCTTGATAAGCTAGTACGGCACGACCACGGATATTCCCAGACTGATTCAGTGGTGATGAAACATCGATATCTGTTCTATAGGTATCCCACGATCCAGCACTAGAGCTTATAGAAGCTTTAAAGTCTTGTAATGGTTTTTTTCGAACCATATTAATACTAGCACTGGCTGAACCAGCACCAGTCATCAAACCATTAGCACCCCGAACAATCTCAATTCTGTCAAAAAGTGCAGTATCTTGACTTTGAAAAATGCTGGAATATGAATTCAGTAATTTCACACCATCTAATAAATAGTTGTCTACAGTTTGACCTCGTGCATAAATTGGTGAGTTATCTGAGCCAATATTTCCACCTTGATTGATTGTTAATCCAGCAGCTTGCGTTACGACATCTGTTAATTGTGTTAAGTTTTGATCCTCCATTTGCTGGCGTGTGATTACACTGACCAATTGAGGTGTTTCTTTTAGGCTGAGTGCTAAGCCTGTTGATGCTGTGGTGGCTTTTGCGGTATATAAACCTGTGTCTTCGGTTGTCAGGCTATTTGTATTATTGACCGATACAGTGATGGTAGGGAGCTGAGTAGAATTTTGTTCTTGACCATCAGATGTACTCGCTGCTGAGAATACAGATCCATTTACTAAAAAAATAGATCCGCCCCAGAGTGCTGTACGAATTGCAATCGCTAAAGCATCTTTAGTTTGATGTTCCTTCATTAGATTCTCGTATGAGTAATATTCATGTACTTAGTCGTTTTTGTCTTAAAAAAAGCTCATTTTTTTATTATTTAAATACTGGATATGTATTTAGTTGCAACAACAGTAGATAACAGGAGTGAATAAGATAGAGAGTATTAAAAGAGCAAATATTTTTTAACTCTTTGTTTTATCAATAGAGGGATTTCAAAAGTTTGGGGTAAGTATTGCAATATACTTTATTGAATTTATAGATTTAATTTTCATTTACTAAATTGTTTTATACGTAAAAATGATGATTAATTAAATGTTGTGTTATAGATACTAGAGCAGGCGTGAAAAGCTTGTTTAATATCTCGTTTAACGGTGGCTTCAGAAATATTAAGTTTTTCGCCGATAGATCGGTAAGTCATATCTTCCATCTGTGATAATAAAAAAACCTGTGCAACCCGGTCGGGGAGCTTTTCTAGCGTTTGATGAACTTGGTATAAACTTTCCTGAATACATATTTCATGTTCTACAGATGGGTGACTATCCTGAGGTGTATGTATTAATGCATCTAAATATAAGCGCTCGATTTGCTGATGGCGCCAATGATCAATAATCACGTGTTTGGCAATCCCCAATAACCATGCTTTGGGTTCTTTAATATTTTCAAAACTGTAGTTACTTTTTAATGCACGATAAAAAACTTCCTGACTTAGATCTTCGGAGTGGTGATGGTTGTGAAGTTTATGTTTGAACCACAGAAGTAAAGTATTTTGATGGTCTTGATAAATATGATCAAACCACTGTTGCTTTTGTACGTTCAAATTCATTAGATTTGCCTGTTTAAGAAGCGAACAACACAAAGTTTTGCTAAGGAGGGGAATGTGTTGAAAATAATGATAGTGATAATGATTATTAAATGCAATAATAAAACTTACAAAATGCAACATGAATAAATGAACTATTTTGAACCTACTTTCATCTTAATTATTAATGAGATGAATAATAAATAAATATGAGATTTCACTTTATTTGGTTCGTAATTGTAAATTTTGATCGTTCTACGACTGTATGAATAAGAGTTCTTATGAGTAAGCCATCTGTAAATGTAAACCCCAAAAAAAGTTTTATTGGCCGCAAATTTAAATATTTAATTGGATTTATGCTGCTGATTATTTTCGGACTAGCAGGCTTCTATTGGAAAAAAACCTCATCCAAACCCGCAGAGGAATATAGCCAATGGAGTAAACCTGTACCCGTGCGAACTGTGCCAGTACAACGACAAGATTTACAGGTTGAAATTAAAGCAATTGGTACAGTCATTCCTACACATATTGTGAATGTACAAAGTCAGGTTTCTGGGGTTTTACAGCAGATTTATTTTAAAGAAGGGCAAACCGTAAAAAAGGGTCAGCTCCTTGCACAAATTGATCCCGCACCATTCCAAGTCGTGCTTGCACAGGCTGAAGGAACACGACAACAGAACTTAGCACAATTGCAAAATGCTGAAACAGAGTTGAAGCGTTATCAATTATTGTTTAAACAAGATTCAATTGCGAAACAACAAGTAGAACAACAACTCGCTCTGGTCAATCAACTCCAAGGACAGATACAAGCGAACAAGGCGCAAGTGGATGCCGCAAAACTACAGCTGTCTTATACTAAAATTTATTCACCTATTGATGGGCGGGTTGGATTTAGACAGAAAGATGCTGGTAACCTTATTCAAGCCAATGAAAGTGCTGGTTTAGTCAGTATTACTCAAGTTCATCCAATTTTTGTGCAATTTTCAGTGGCAGAAAACTATTTAGCAAATCTGCGTCAATCATTAAAAAATGGCGATAAAGTGTTGGTAACTGCTTGGGATAAAACAGAGCAAAAACAACTTGCGCTGGGGCATGTACAAGCAATAGATAATCAGATTGATATCAGTACTGGGACTTTAAAAATAAAAGCAATTTTTGCTAATCATGATGATGCTTTATTTCCAAATCAGTTTGTCAATGTGCGTTTAAATACTCAAACCATTCAAAATGCAATCAGTATCCCGAGTGATGCTGTACAACATGGTGCAAAAGGCAGCTATGTTTATATCATCAATCCGCAAAATAAAGCCGAAATTCGCATGTTAAAACTGGGGATGACATCGAATGGTCAAATTGAAGTTTTAGACGGATTAAAGGGGAGCGAAAAAGTAGTACTTGAAGGAATTGATCGTCTTTCGGAAGGCAAAGAAGTTCAAATTGTTGTAGAGAATCAACAGCCAATTTCTACGGCCAAGCCAACTGCTGGATAAATCATGAATATTTCACGGTTCTTTATTTTACGTCCAGTCGCAACCACATTATTGATGTTAGCACTGCTGTTGAGTGGCTTCTTGGTTTGGCGGTTGTTGCCTGTCTCTGCTTTGCCACAGGTCGATTATCCAATTATTCAAGTCTATACTTTTCAACCTGGCGCCAATCCCGATACAGTACAACGCACAATCACCGCACCACTCGAACGAGAAATGGGCAAAATTGCTGGTTTAAAGCAAATGTCTTCCAGTAGTTCAGTGGGGGCATCCGTTATTACCTTGCAGTTTGAACTGAGCGCAGAACTTGGTGTCGTTGAACAAGAAGTACAGTCAGCACTCAGTACCGCCAGCAGTAAATTACCCAATGATCTACCAGCACCACCGATTTACCGTAAAGTAAATCCTGCTGATGTTCCTGTGATTACCCTTGCGATCAGCTCAGAAACTTTACCTTTAACAACAGTCTACGACATGGTGGATACCCGAGTTGCACAAAAGCTTTCTCAGCTTTCAGGTGTCGGGATGGTCAGTCTTGCGGGGGGGCAACGTCCAGCAATACGCGTGCAAATGAATGCTACGGCACTTGCTGCCTATAAAATGAGTGCTGAGGATGTGCGTTCTGCAATTAATTCTGCCAATGCAAATCAACCCAAAGGCAGCTTTGATGGACCATATCGCACCACCATGTTGGATGCCAATGATCAGATTCGCTCGATTGCAGATTATGAAAATCTAATTTTACGTTGGAACAATGGCGCACCGATACGTCTTAGAGATGTGGCAAAAGTCATAGAAGGGAGCGAAGATCGCTATATGGCGGCTTGGGCAGACAGTCAAGCTGCAATCTTGGTCAATGTACAGCGCCAACCGAATGCCAATGTGATTCAAGTTGCAGATCAGATTAAGCAAATATTGCCTGAGCTACAAAAAAATCTGCCTGAAAATGTCAAAATTCGAGTGTTAACCGATCGAACTGAGAGTATTCGTAGCTCCATTGATGATGTGCAAAAAGAATTGGTTTTTGCCGTGTGCTTGGTGGTGATGGTGACTTTTTTATTTTTAAGAAATTTATCCGCTACGATTATTCCTAGTATTGCCGTACCACTGTCGATTATTGGTACTTTTGTCGTCATGTATTTTTTAGGATTCTCTGTTAATAACCTGACTTTAATGGCACTCACCATTGCGACAGGCTTTGTAGTCGATGATGCAATTGTGATGTTGGAAAATATTGCACGACATCGTGAGGCAGGAGAAAGCTTATTACAAGCCGCACTTAAAGGATCTAAAGAAATCGGCTTTACCTTAATTTCGCTGTCGATTTCACTGATTGCAGTATTAATCCCATTACTGTTTATGGGGGATGTAGTTGGGCGACTGTTCCATGAATTTGCTGTCACTTTAGCAGCAGCAATCGCAATTTCATTGGTGGTGTCGCTTACATTGACGCCAATGATGTGCGCATATTTATTAAAAAATGCCAAACATTCAACTTCTCACAGTCGCTGGAGTCTAGACCGAATTATCCAGCAATACGGTAAAGCTTTACAGTGGGTTTTTCGGCATCAAGTACTGACTCTTGCGGTGATGTTGAGTACCGTCATTTTAGCGGGTCTGCTGTATTGGATGATTCCCAAAGGCTTTTTCCCTGTACAGGACAGTGGTGTCATACAGGTGGTGACTGAAGCGCCTGATGATATTTCATTCCAAGCCATGAGTGAGCGTCAACAAACACTCGCGGGGCAGATCTTAAAAGATCCTGCTGTGGAAAGTTTGTCTTCATTTATTGGTATAGATGCCAATAATCCAAAACTAAGTAATGGACGTATTTTAATTAATCTAAAGCCGCATGCTGAAAGAGATCCTGTAGATCAAATTATGGCACGACTTAGAGGACAGTTCGCTCAAGTTGAAGGGATTCAAGGCTGGATGCAACCAGTACAAGAGCTGAGTATTGAAGATAAAATTAGTCGTACTCAATATCAACTGAGTATAAGCGCTGCTAAAACGACAGATTTAGCCGAATGGACTCCTATATTTGTTGATGCTTTACGACTACAACCTGAATTTGCACAAGTCACCAGTGAAGAGGGTGGACAAGGCTTACAAGCATTTATTGATGTCAATCGAGATGCCGCAGCACGTTTGGGTTTAAACATTGAAGATATCAGTTTAGCTTTACAAAATTTATTTGCGCAGCGCCAGATTGCAACTTTATACACGCAATCTAATCAATATCGTATTGTTTTAGAACTGGACCCAACATTCACTCAAGGTATAGATGCTTTAGGGCAAACCTATATTCATAATAAAAGTGGAGAGCCGATATTACTCAGTTCTGTTGCCAATATTGTGCAAAAACGCGTGCCTATTATTCTGCAACAGCAATCACAATTTCCAGCCAATGGGGTATCTTTTAATCTTGCATCAGGGGTCGCGCTCGGGGATGCGATCAAAGCGATTGATCGTGTACAACAGCGTCTAAATCTACCAACAGAAGTCAAAGTCAAACTGCAAGGTGCAGCTGCTGCTTATGAGAACTCGCAACAACATACGTTCTGGTTGGTGATTGCAGCAATAGTGACCATGTACATTGTGTTGGGCATTCTGTACGAAAGTTTTATTCACCCGATAACCATTCTTTCTACCTTGCCATCTGCTGCAATTGGTGCTTTGTTGGCATTGTTTATGGTCAATCGACCACTGGACATGATTGCCTTGATTGGGATCATTTTATTGATTGGTCTGGTCAAGAAAAATGGCATCATGATGGTGGATTTTGCTTTGGCTGCACAACGTAATGACGGATTGTCACCACAGCAAGCGATTTATCAAGCCGCACTGATGCGTTTTCGCCCAATTTTAATGACCACACTTGCGGCACTGGTTGGGGCAATTCCATTGATGCTTGCGTCGGGTTCAGGGGCTGAATTACGTCAGCCTCTTGGGATCGTCATGGTGGGTGGTTTGATTTTAAGTCAAGTCCTCACGTTATTTACTACACCAGTGGTTTATTTATTTTTTGATCGTCTGCAATATTCATTGCAACATACCAATTCAGATTTATCTGTAGATGATTTACCCACAGATCATGATACGACAAGGAGAGAGTTTTGACTTTTCTCTCGACCTTTATTCACCGACCAGTTGCCAGTATTTTACTGGGAATCGCAATTGTATTATTGGGTATATTGGCCTATTTTCGCTTACCTGTAGCCGCTTTACCACAGGCAGATATTCCAACGATTGTGGTGCGAGCAAGTTTACCTGGTGCAAGTCCTGAAAGTATGTCTGCCACCGTGGCGACGCCATTAGAGCGCGCCATGATGGGCGTTTCAGGGGTAAAAGCGATTAATTCTTCAAGTAATCAAAGCGCAACCCAAGTGGTTTTGCATTTTGATTTAAAGACTGACATCAATGAAGCCGCCAGAGAGGTCCAAGCTGCAATCAATGCTGCGATGTCACAGCTGCCTTCTGGAATGCCAAGCCCTCCTGAATATTTCAAGATCAATCCAAGCCAGAGTCCAATTTTTTATTTGGCACTGAGTTCAGAACATCTTTCTGCGGGCAAACTCTATGAAATTGCCAGTAATCAGCTGCAGCCAAATCTTGCGCAAATTAATGGGGTTGGGGAAGTTGTCATTGACGGGGCATCTATGCCAGCTGTGCGAATTCAACTCAATCCAAATGCCTTGATTTCACAAGGGGTGTCTTTGGAGCAAGTTCGTGAAGCGATTGTAAAAAGTAATACAGTACAAGCCTTAGGGGTAATTGAAACTGAACAGTTACGTTGGCAAGTTGAGCTTCCAAGTCGTTTAAAAAAAGCGGATGATTTTGCCAATTTGATCATACATCAAAATGGTCAGACAGTTGTCCGTTTAAAAGATGTGGCTGAGGTACAGGATTCGGTCGAAAACCGTTATGTAAGTGGTTTTCACAATGGCAAACCAGCGGTTATTATTAAAATCAGCCGTCAACCCAATGCAAATACCGTTGCCACAATTGAAAAGATCAAAGAAAAACTACCAGAGTTAAGCAGATTAATTCCAGCAGATTCACAACTGACCACAGTGATGGATGGATCGGAAATTATTCGGGCGGGCTTAAATGAGGCAAGGGATACTTTATTATTTTCCATGCTTTTGGTGATTATTGTGGTCGCACTGATGTTAGGTCGTCTGCAAAGTGCTCTTGTTCCAAGTATTGCTTTACTGGTGACTTTGATTGGCGCATGCAGCCTGGTTTATCTCGCTGGATTTTCATTGAATAACTTGTCGATTATGGCGGTGATTGTTGCGATTGGGCTCGTGGTTGATGATGCAATTGTGGTTTTAGAAAATATTGAACGTCATATAGAACAGGGTGAACAGCCTATACAGGCTGCCTTAAATGGTATTCGAGAAGTCGGTCTGACCTTGCTGGCAATGAATTTGGCTTTGGTGGTGATCTTTATTTCCGTGCTATTTATGGGAGGTGTAATCGAACGATTGTTTAGAGAGTTTTCTTTAACACTGATTTTTATTATTATTTTATCTGTATTTGTCTCCCTAGTCCTTACGCCAAGCTTATCTGCACGCTGTTTAAAACCATTAGAGCGTTATCAACATCAGGTTTTGTATCGCTATAGCCATCGCTTGATGCAGGGTTTGAGTCAGCTCTATTTGCATTCACTGAAATGGATGATCAAACACGGTTATTTGGTCATTTTGCTATGGGGCGGTGCAATTGCTGCTTCTGTATATGTCTATCAAACATTACCCAAACGGGTATTACCTGAGCAAGATACCGGACGGGTTGAAGCTTTTATTCGAGGGGATGATGGCTTCTCCTTTCAAATTATGCAACCCAAAATCGCCACCTTTAGTGAAAGTGTATTAAAGGATCCCGCAGTCAAAGATGTGATTGGTACGTCTGGTGGTGCTGGCGGAATCACCAATTCTTTTTTAATGGTGAGTTTAAAACCCAAAGCAGAGCGAGATGGCAAATCTTCACATGAAATTGTAGATAGAATTAAAAAAAATGCCCCATGGCTGGCAGGTGCGATTTTTTCTGCACAAGTCAAACAGGAACTAGAATTGGATGATCCATTTTCAAGTGGAAGTGGGCAAGATTATTTGTTGTTACTGCAATCTGATGATGTTGCGTTATTACGTCAGTGGACGCCTAAAGTTGCTCAGGCAATGCAGAAGCTTCCAGAGTTAGAAGAAGTTGAAACCATGGGTGATGAAGGGGCTCAGCATGTGACTTTAGACATTGACCGTGAAGCAGCACGTCGTTTGGGTGTGGACATAGAAAATATTTCAAGTGTACTCAATAACTCATTTTCGCAGCGCCAAATTTCGACTATTTATGATCAAACCCAACAGTTTTATGTGGTGATGGAAGTCGATAAACACTTTACTGAACATCCTGAAGCGCTGGCAAATGTACGCATTCCAAACCAACAAGGGATTGCTGTACCACTCAGTAATTTTGCCACATGGTCTTATGGTATTACCAATGATCGGGTTTATCGACGCAACCAATATGCCGCAATGGGGATTGGTTATGTGGTTAAACAAGGCTATAGCTATGAACAAGCGGATGCGGCTATTCGTAGTGTTTTACCCGAAGTGATGTTACCCCATGAAATTTTTATCATGACAGATAAAGATGTCGAGGCAGAAAGTTTGCAGGCTGGTTTATCGACGCCGTTACTTGTCTGTGTGGTGATCTTACTTATTTATATCGTTCTTGGGGTTACCTATGAAAGTCTGGTTCATCCATTGACGATTTTATCGACAGTACCCGCAGTGGCTTTGGGGGCTTTGTTGACCTTATGGTTATTTAATTTCCAATTCACCTTAATTGCACTTTTGGGCATGTTTTTATTGATCGGAATTGTTGTAAAAAATGCCATTCTTTTAATTGATTTTACTTTATTAGAAAGAAGAGCAGGCAAGTCTGCATATCAGGCTATTTTGTCTGCCGCAGCTCTCCGTTTTCGTCCAATTCTGATGACCAATACCGCAGCGTTGCTGGGTGCAATTCCACTGGCACTTAGCTGGGGAGAAGGGGCAGAGCTACGTCAGCCTTTGGGTGTTGTCATTGTGGGTGGTTTAGCCTTGGGTCAATTATTGACGTTGTATACAACGCCTGTCTTGTATTTGGTGTTGGAAAAATGTGCTGAATCTTGTTTGAGATTGAAAAATAAATATGCACTTCATTGAGGTAAATAGGAAAATATAATGCAGAGTTTAATCGTTAAAAATGTCATGTGCCTTAGTGTGTTCTTGATATTGACTGCATGCAATTCTACTGTTGTGTTGCATCCGCCTGAATATAAAGTGCCAGTCCTTCAAACGGATGATCATTATAAATATGCTGTTTTAAATTGGAAAAAAACCGCAAGCTTAGAAGTCAATGCCAACACTTGGTGGGAAATTTTTCAAGATCCTATTCTTAGTCAATTGATGCAACAATTGAATCAAGAAAATTTGAGTCTGAAACAAGCAGAAGCACGATATCAACAAGCCAATGCCTTACTTGAGCAGCAACGCGCTAACCGTTTGCCAAGTTTAAAGTTAAATGGTTCTGCACAACGTAGTGGAACAAAGGACAGTACGCCAAATAACCAATTTACAACGGGTGTTCAGGTCAGTTGGATTCCTGATTTATGGGGCAGGGTCGCCAAAGCAGTTGAAGGGCAACAGGCAAATTTAGAGGCTTCACAGGCTGACTTAGCAGCAGTTAAACTCAATCAACAATTATTGGGCACAGAAAGCTATTGGAATATCCGAGTACTGGATGCGCAGTTGGATGTTTTACGACAAACCCAACACAGTTATCAGCGTTCCGTCAAAATTTTAAATAACCAATATATTGCAGGGATGATCGCGAGAGCGGATGTGATACAGGCTGAAACACAACTCAAGCAAGTGCAAATCCAGCAGATAGAAACCCAGCGAGAACGTGATTTACAAGAAAATATTTTAGCTGTGGTACAAGGTAAAACGGTTGCTCAATTTCAATTGGTCAAACAGAAACAGCACTTTCAAGTTCCAACATTACCAACTCAGCTACCAAGTCGGATGCTTATCCAGCGCCCTGATGTAATCCGTGCTGAACGTGAATTGGCTGCAACACATGCCCAATTGGGTTTGGCTCAAACAGCATGGTTACCCGATCTCAGTATTGGCTTAACGGGTGAAGTAAATAGTCGCGTGTTGAGTCAATTGTTTCAAGCACCACAGTATTTGTGGTCGACTGGATTACAAACAACGGCATTGATATTTGACGGTGGAAAACGTAAGGCTGAGATTGCACAAGCACAAGCGAGTTATGCTGAAAAAGCAGCAGCGTATAGACAGGCTGTTTTAACGGGTTGGAAAGAGGTGGAAGACGCGCTTTTACAGTCATCCAGTTTTAAACAACAACAATCTGAACAAGCTCAACTATTTAAACTTGCTTTAGAAAATGAACAAGTTGTAACTCGACGCTTTAATGCAGGCTTAGTCAGTTACTTAGAAGTGGTCACTGCACAGAATTTAACCTTACAGGCTGAACAGGCAACTTTACAGCTCAAGCAGTTGCAGTTAAAAAATACAGCCCAACTGATTGCAGCCTTAGGTGGAAATATCAGTTGAAGGCCCTATGTAAAACTTAAGTGAGTTGGCTTAAATCTTTGAATAGCGTATTTAAACATTACTGATTTAAAAGCTTACACTTTAAAAAGCTTACATGCGTTTTTAAGTGTGTAAGCTAAGCTGTCTAAACTCTTGTTATTGAAAACTTTGTGTGTTTAAAAACTGTCTTTGATTGATCAAGCTTAATGTCGTTTTTAATCATCATTTAAAACAAATAGCACCATTTTAGATATATAGTAGGTTCTAAAATTTGGTATGCACTATGAAAGCGCAAGTTAATACTTGTGATTTGTCGGACAATTTTATTGTTAAAGTGTTATTTGTGTCACGTTTATGTGTATAATCAGCGAAATTTATACCTTGATTTGATTTTGAAATGGTAAAGCTTGTAACTTTTTTCGTGTTTAGTAGTGTGATATTTCTAGGCTATTTTTCTTATGTCGATTCGCAACAAAAAAAACAACAAGAAATGCAAGATATTATCAAAGATGCGAATTTAACCATTCGGAAAATTGAGTCTAATCCTAATAATCACAATCATCTCAAAGTAAGTAATACGGTGATTTGATTTAGGCACTGTATATCCTTAAAGCATTAAACTTCTGAGTTCACATGAATTGGATGACTAAAAGCGTCAGATTGATAAAATTATTTAAACTGTATGTTATAATTTGTAATATGTAATCGATAACGACCGTTAAACCTTCTAGAAAATGAAAGCTGCTAATCTGCAGCTTTTTTAATTCAAGTTTTTTATCGGAAATGTCATTTTGGTATGTTTATTGAATGCTGAATTATGGCCTTAATTGACGGCATTTAGCATTTTTTTAAATGAACTCGATTTTATCAACGAATAGCTCAAACTTAACAGGGGCTCAACAATGACGAATCCAAATCCTTCAGCGGGTTTGCTTGAACGCTTATTTAAACTGAGCGAAAACAAAACAACGTTTAGAACCGAAATACTGGCAGGTTTAACGACATTTTTAACAATGTGCTACATCATCATTGTTAACCCATTGATTCTTTCAGAAACAGGTATGGATCATGGCGCCGTATTTGTGGCAACGTGTTTAGCCGCTGCGATTGGTTGTTTGGTCATGGGGGTTGTTGCAAACTATCCGATTGCACTTGCACCAGGTATGGGGCTGAATGCTTATTTTACCTATTCCGTTTGTTTAGGCATGGGCGTTGAATGGCAAACCGCTTTGGCTGCTGTATTTGTTTCCGGACTTGTCTTCATCGCAATTAGCATGTTTAAAATCCGTGAAGCCATTGTCAATGCGATTCCAATGTCATTGAAATTTGCAATCGGTGGTGGTATTGGATTATTCCTTGCACTGGTTGCATTGAAAAACTCAGGCATTATTGTTGCAAATCAAGCAACTTTGGTGGGTTTGGGTGATTTAAAACAACCTACAGTCTTACTGACTTTATTGGGTTTTTTCCTGATCGTGATTATGCACCACTATAAAATTCGTGGCGCAATTATTATCAGTATTTTAGCAATCACTGGTATTGCAACAGCTTTAGGTTTAAATGAATTTAAAGGGGTTGTTGGTTCGATTCCTTCTATTGCACCGACATTTATGCAAATGAATTTTGAAAACTTATTTACGGTAAGTTTAGTCGGCGTGATTTTCGTATTTTTCTTGGTTGATTTATTTGACTCAACCGGAACATTGGTCGGGGTTTCACATCGTGCTGGTTTATTGAAAGATGGTAAATTACCACGTTTGAAAAAAGCGCTATTTGCCGATTCAACTGCAATTGTTGCCGGTGCTGCTTTAGGTACATCATCAACAACGCCTTATATTGAGTCATCTGCGGGTGTTGCTGCAGGCGGTCGTACAGGTTTAACTGCAGTTGTTGTCGGTATTTTATTTTTAGCGTGTTTATTTTTAGCACCACTGGCTCAATCTGTTCCTGGATTTGCGACTGCTCCAGCATTATTATTTGTTGGTGTGTTGATGATTCAAGGTATCATCAATATTGAATGGGATGATATTACCGAAGCAGTTCCAGCATTTTTAACCATTGTATTTATGCCATTTGCTTATTCTATTGCAGACGGTATTGCAATGGGCTTTATCAGCTATGCATTGGTTAAATTATTTACAGGTAAAGCGAAAACAGTTCCATATATGGTTTGGATCATTGCTGTACTCTGGGTGATTAAATTCGTTGCATTTGGTGGTTAATAAATTTAAATAAGGAAAGGGTGTAAACTCAAGTTTGCACCCTTTTTTGTTTTAATCAGATTGAAATGAATCCAAGCGATTTGGATGATTGAAATTTAATTTAATAAGTTTGAGGAAAAACGTGAATAGATTAGAACTTATTCGTGCCTTACCTAAGGCAGAACTCCATGTACATATCGAAGGCACGTTTGAGCCTGAGTTGATGTTTGCAATAGCTCAGCGTAATCAAATTGATATCCCGTATAAATCTGTAGAAGAAGTCAAACAAGCATATAACTTTCATAATCTACAGTCTTTCCTTGATATTTATTATGCAGGTGCAAATGTACTGGTCAATGAACAAGACTTTTATGATTTAGCTTGGGCATATTTTGAAAAATGTGCAGAAGATAAAGTTGTACATACTGAAATGTTCTTTGATCCACAAACACATACTGACCGAGGAGTTGCCTTTGAAACGGTGATCAATGGTCTACAACGTGCATGTGATGATGCTCAAACAAAGTTGGCTATAAGCTCTCATTTGATCATGTGCTTCCTGCGTCACTTAAGTGAAGAAGCAGCATTTGAAACGTTAAAGCAAGCTTTGCCGTATAAAGATCAAATTATTGCTGTAGGTTTAGATTCAAGCGAAGTTGGGCATCCACCAGCTAAGTTTGAACGGGTTTTTGCTCAAGCACGCAAAGAAGGTTTCTTGGTGGTTGCGCATGCGGGAGAAGAAGGGCCTGCTGAATATGTTTGGGAAGCTTTAGATTTATTAAAAGTAAACCGTATTGACCACGGTGTACGTTCAGAAGAAGACCCAGCACTGATGCAACGTTTAATTGCAGAAAAGATGCCTTTGACTGTTTGCCCACTGAGCAATTTAAAATTGTGTGTGGTGGATGATATGGCACAACATAATATTCATCGTTTATTGCAAAAAGGTGTGCATGTGACTGTCAATTCAGATGACCCATCTTATTTTGGTGGCTATATGAATGATAATTTTATTTCGATTGCTGAAGCGCTAGATCTATCAAATACAGAGTTAAAGCAATTGACAAAAAATTCATTTGAAGCGTCATTTATTTCAAATGAAGAAAAGCAAAAATGGAACAATCAAATTGATCAATTGGCTTAAATCAAGCTATATTCTTTAAGCATATAAAAGCAGTGTGTGAACACTGCTTTTTTTTCATGAGGGAAATAGAATGAAATTTTTAACAACAAGTTTAACCTTATTCATTATTTTACCTGTGACTGTTGCATGTGCAGACTCAAGCACAGAAACGATTACGCAGAAAATGCTAAAGCCTTTAATCGAACAGCAGTGTGCCAGTGAGTTAAAAGCGTCAAAGATTTGGCAAGCATCCTCATTTTTATGGACAGCTGCACAACAGCAACATGCACAGCAAAAAATCTGTGGCTGTGTCAGTGAGAATGCTTTGAACGATGTACCAGCTAAACAGCTGGTTATGGCAACTTTTAATGAAGCTGCAAAAAATAAGCTGATTCAACAAGCAGTGATGAATAGTTTAAAAGGTTGTGCAAAAGAAGCATTAAAGTAAAGATCTAGAATTTAAAGCGCCATAAATTTAAACCACAATAAAAATATAAAAAAAGCACACCGTTTTGATGTGCTTTTAATAAGATTTTTTAATCTGTATATGACTAACCTTGTCGTGTCATACTTTTCAATACATTGTCTTTATCAATAAAATGATGTTTGAGCGCAGCGAGAACATGTCCAACAAGAAGTAGGCCAGCAGCCCATGAAATATAAATATGTAAAGGTTTAACAATCGCTGTTAAATCGGGGTTATCTTGTACAAGTCTTGGAATCTCAAATAAGTACAATACAGGCACGGGATGGCCAGCACTCCAGCTAAACAAACATCCTGTGATTGGCAATGCCAATAGCATGAAATATAAACCCAAATGACCTAAATGAGCCAAAGTTTTCATCAATGGTGACATGGTTTCAGGTAGTTCAGGCGCAGGGTGGGTGTAACGCCAAAAGATACGGATAATGACCAAAAAGATAATCACCGATGCAATATTCTTATGTAGGGTAATGACATCGCCTTTAAACGGTCCATCGACATCATAGCTTAAAAAATTGCCACTATAAAAACCAATGACCCAAGCGGTAATAAAGATGATTGCCATAATCCAATGCAACCATTGTGCTGTCCTTGTATAGTATTGTGATTTTTGTTGCATGACACAGATTCCAATTTAATTTAGTGCTTATAATATGGATTTTATTAAAAGAAATCAGTTCTAAAAACTCAACGTATTGTTTTAAATTTGCAACGCTTAAAGCAATAATTGTGAAATATTTATCCATTTAGCGTCTAATGAGGTGATTATTCAAATTTTTAGTTTAATCCAAGTGTTAGTTTAGGCAAAATATCCTAGCTTTATCTCATAAAAAGGAAAAAATTGTGAAAAAACGTGTTGTCTTTCTTGCTTCAATCGCTTTAGCTCTATCGGCTTGCGCGACCAATGACCCAACAGGTGCTGCAGCAGCGTCAACAACTCAGCAGTTAGGTGGTGTTGCGCTTAAAATCGCGATAAATGCGAAATGTACAACTGAACTGAATAATTTACCTGCTTGGAAGACTGCAACAAAAGTCATGACTGCAGACCAGAAAAACAATGTACAAAGTGAAATTTGTGGTTGTGTCAGTGAAAAGGCACCCCAAAGTGTTAGCACTGTAGATTTAGCAACAGCTGCTTTAGATCCTCAAGCGCGTGCTACGATTGTTTCAAATGTGGTGACAAAAACAATTAATGCATGTGTCGCCGAAGCGATGAGATAATTGCATTAAAGCATCAAAGACATATGAATTTATTGATACAGTTTTTTGTATATTGATAAATTCATGGTCTTAGGACTGATGCTCTTTTCTTTAAATGGCGTCTTTCACGCTAAGCAAAATATTCTAAATTTTGATCACTCGATTGAAGTTATGTAGAAAGAAAAGGGCTTTCGATCTGTCATCATCTCAAGATGATGATCTATGAACTCAGATAAAACCTGTTGAGCTTCTTTTAGGATAGGAAAGAAAATGTTAGTTGCTGGTGTAGATGAAGCAGGACGAGGTCCATTGGTTGGCTCTGTGGTTGCAGCTGCAGTTATTTTAGATCCAAACAACCCAATTCAAGGGTTAAATGATTCTAAAAAATTAACTGAAAAAAAACGTGAAAAGTTATTCATTGAGATTCAGGAAAAAGCGATTGCTTGGGCAATTGCTGAAGCAACACATCAAGAAATTGATGAGCTGAATATCTTGCAAGCTTCATTATTGGCGATGCGACGTGCTATAGAGGCACTTAAAACGCGACCAGAACATGTGCTTGTAGATGGCAATAAAGTTCCTAAAGGCTTAAGTATGAGCTGTGATGCGGTCGTAGGCGGGGATGCTTTACATGCTGAGATCAGTGCGGCAAGTATTTTAGCCAAAGTAACGCGTGATCATGAAATGGTTGAGTTAGACAAGTTGTATCCGCAATTTGGTTTTGCTAAACATAAAGGTTATCCAACCAAAGCACACTTTGACGCCATCGCTGAACATGGGGTGATTGATCAACATCGCCGTAGCTATTCGCCAGTCAAAAAAGCACTGGGTCTTGAATAAAACGGATGATGTTTTTTACTGATCAATAAAAATTTAAAGCGGCTTAAAAGCCGCTTTAGTTTCCAAAACCACTATAATCTTAACGATTATAGGTGTTTTGCGAATTATCATCTTCAAAAGAAGGTTGATAATCTTGATCAATATGTTGCAAATGCTCGTGCATAGCACGCTCATGTTGAATACGTTGATAAATTTCTTCGCGATGTACAGAAACTTCTTTTGGGGCATTTACACCAATACGAACTTGGTTGCCTTTAACACCAAGCACAGTAACACTGACTTGATCCCCAATCATCAAAGTTTCTCCGACACGGCGGGTCAGAATCAGCATGTTTATCTCCTTGCTTAAACGCTAAACCTGCGATGAATTTCTAAAAACTAGAAAACACAACTTTAAATAGCACCGATAATTTTAACAGAATAATGTGACAAATTTTTCATTTTCACATTGCTCTATTGAAATTTCTCTAAAACCTCAAAAACTAATATAACAGAGCCACTATAGAAAACACTATAGTGGCTCTGATTTTTTCTTGGTCAAAACAGCGAATAAGTTGCTATATTTGATCAAAAATTATGCACGCGCACTCGATTCGCCATGTTCACGGTCTAAACCGAAGGCTGTATGGAGTGAACGAACTGCAAGTTCTAAGTAATTTTCTTCAATAATCACGGAAATTTTGATTTCAGAAGTCGAGATCATCAAGATATTGATCCCTTCATCTGCAAGTGCAGTAAACATTTTACTTGCAACACCAGCATGAGAACGCATGCCAACGCCAACAATCGACACTTTAACAATGTCATCACGCGTAGCAACTTCACGCGCACCAATCGCTGTAGCCGTTTCTTCTAGGATTGCTTTGGCTTTTTTAAGTTCACCACGATTCACGGTAAAAGTGAAGTCAGTTGTGCCATCTTCTTCAACGTTTTGGATGATCATATCCACTTCAACGTTTGCAGAACCAATAGGTGATAAGATTTTAGACGCAATACCTGGTTCATCAGGTACACCTAAAATTGTTAATTTAGCTTCGTCACGGTTAAATGCGATACCAGAAATAATTGGCTGTTCCATATTGTCTTCCGCTTCAGTAGTGATTAGTGTTCCGACATTGTTTTTGAAATCTTCGTCGAATGCGCCATCATTGTCATTATCAAAACTTGATAATACGCGTAAAGGCACTTGGTATTTTCCTGCAAATTCAACAGAACGAATCTGCAATACTTTAGAACCGAGAGATGCCATTTCAAGCATTTCTTCAAATGAAATACGATCAACTTTTTTCGCTTTAGGTGCAACACGAGGATCAGTGGTATAAACCCCATCCACATCTGTGTAAATCTGACATTCATCTGCTTTTAATGCCGCAGCAAGTGCAACACCAGAAGTATCAGAACCGCCACGGCCTAAAGTTGTTGTATTACCATCAATGTCGAAACCTTGGAAGCCTGCAACAACAATGACACGACCTGCATCCAAATGATTTGTCATCACATCTGTATCAATAGATTCGATACGGGCTTTGGTAAACGCGCTGTCAGTTTTGATACCAACTTGGCGACCTGTGAGTGACTTAGCTTCAACACCAATTGAATTGAGCGCCATTGCTAACATTGAAATCGTTACCTGTTCACCCGTAGAAACCATTTGGTCTAGTTCACGAGGATCAGGGGTTTCGGTAATGGCTTTCGCTAAAGCCAATAAGCGGTTTGTTTCACCACTCATTGCGGATACAACCACTACGACCTTGTGGCCGTGGTCATGCCAACGCTTTACACGACGAGCAACATTTAAAATGCGCTCGGGAGTACCCATAGAAGTACCGCCATATTTTTGAACGATTAATGCCATAGTTGTTCCATATAAGCCATGACCCTAATCGGCATTAGGGTCAGTTACACAAAAGGTGAAGTATTATTTTTGAGCAAGCCAAGCAGTTAAATCTGCCATTACTTGTTCAAACTTCTCGTTTAGTGGCGCGCCACCTTGTGCTAAGTCAGGTTTACCACCACCTTTACCACCCAACTCAGTAGCTAAGTGTTTGATGATGTCACCCGCTTTTAAATTTGCAGTAAAATCTTTAGCTACAGAAGCGATAAGGCTAACTTTTTCACCCTCTACAGCTGCAAGCACAATCACTGCATTATCTAATTTTGATTTGACACTGTCATGAAGATGGCGAACAGACTTCGCATCTTGTCCTTGAACTGTGGCAATAAGTGTTTGGCGACCTGAAATCTCTGTCACTTGATTGATTAAATCAGAGGCTTGGAAGTTCGCCAATTTTTGATTCAATTGCTCGATATGTTTTTGCAATTGATGTGCTGTTTCTAGAGTTGATTGAACTTTTTCAACTGTTTGATCTTTCTGTGCTTTTAATAAGTCATTGATATGCAAAATGTCTGCATCAAATTTTTGAACAATTTCAAGCGCTTTGGTACCTGTGAGAGCTTCAATACGACGAACACCTGCTGCAACACCACTTTCAGAGGTGATTTTAAACAGACCAATATCGCCAGTGCGTTTAACATGGATACCACCACAAAGTTCGATAGAGAAATTTTTCTCATCTTTGATTGAGCCCATAGAAAGTACACGAACTTCATCACCATATTTTTCACCGAACAACATCATTGCGCCTTTTTCTTTAGCGGCATCGATGTCTAAAAGTTCAGTAGAAACGGCGGTGTTTGCAATCACTTCACGGTTTACAATACGTTCAACCTGTTGAATTTGTTCAAATGTCACAGGTTGGTCATTGGCAAAATCAAAACGTAAAATGTCAGAAGCGACCAACGAACCTTTTTGTTGTACGTGCTCGCCCAATACTTGACGTAAAGCGGCATGTAAAAGGTGAGTTGCAGAGTGGTTGCGTGCAGTAGCTTCACGAAGATCGGCTTTTACAATTGCTTCAACATTTTGAGTCGCTTTTAAGCTTCCCATTGTCACGATGCCTTGGTGGACAAACGCGCCGCCAGATTTTTTAGTATCTTGAACTTCAAAAATACCCGTATCGTTTTTGAACACACCTGTATCACCAATTTGACCACCGCTTTCTGCATAGAATGGTGTTTGGTTCAATACGATCAGTGCTTCGTCGCCTTCAGCAATTTCATCAACTTGTACGCCATCTTTGTAGATCGCAATAATTTGACCTTGACCTTGAGTTGCTTCATAGCCATCAAATTGAGTATCGCTATCTACTTTCACAATACTGTTATAGTCAACAGCAAACTTGCCTGCATCACGTGCACGTTGGCGTTGTGCTGCCATTTCAACTTCAAAACCTGCTTCGTCAATTTCCAGTTCGCGTTCACGTGCGATATCTGCAGTTAAATCAGCAGGGAAGCCATAAGTGTCGTAAAGTTTAAAGACTGTTTCGCCTGGAATGGTTTTACCCTTAAGATTGGCTAATTCACCTTCAAGCAGTTTTAATCCTTGTTCAAGCGTTTTCGCAAACAATTCTTCTTCACGAACCAAAGCAGCTTCAATCACATTACGACGTTGTTCAAGCTCAGGATAAGCAGTGCCCATGGCATCGATTAATGGTTGTAACATTTTGTAGAAGAATGTACCCGTTGCGCCCATTTTATTACCGTGACGTACTGCACGACGGATAATACGACGCAATACATAACCACGACCTTCATTTGAAGGATTAACGCCATCTGCGATCAGGAAGCAACATGAACGGGCATGGTCTGCAACTACTTTAAGTGAAGCAGGGTATTCAATTGGTTTATTGTTTGCTTGTGCAGTTGCAACCGCTTCAGATGTATCAACACCAATAATTTCAGCAGCAGATTTTAATAAATTTTGGAACAGGTCAATTTCATAGTTTGAATTGACATGCTGTAAAACAGCAGAAATACGTTCCAAGCCCATGCCTGTATCTACAGATGGTGCAGGAAGATTATGCAGTACGCCATCAGCAGTACGGTTAAACTGCATGAAAACGTTGTTCCAGATTTCAATGAAACGGTCACCATCTTCCTCAGGTGTACCCGGTAAGCCACCCCAAATATGATCGCCATGGTCAAAGAAAATTTCAGAACAAGGACCACACGGACCAGTATCACCCATTGCCCAAAAGTTATCAGAAGCGTATTTTTCGCCTTTATTGTCACCAATACGGATAATACGATCTGCAGCTAAGCCAATTTCCTTGTTCCAAATGTCAAAAGCTTCATCATCTGTATGATAAACAGTGGCATATAATTTATCTTTAGGTAGTGCCAACCATTCTTCACCCGTAAGGAAATCCCAAGCGAAACGAATCGCGTCACGCTTAAAGTAATCACCAAAAGAGAAGTTACCTAACATTTCAAAGAATGTATGGTGACGTGCTGTATAACCGACATTATCTAAGTCGTTGTGCTTACCGCCTGCACGGACACATTTTTGCGACGTCGTTGCGCGAACATAGTCACGTTTTTCTAATCCAAGGAAACAGTCCTTAAACTGGTTCATCCCTGCGTTGGTAAAAAGCAGAGTAGGGTCATTGGCAGGTACAAGTGAACTTGACGCGACACGTGTATGTCCTTGCGATTCAAAGTAGCGCAAAAATGCTTCACGTATTTCAGCAGTTGTCATAAAACGAGTACTCACAACCAAGTCACTCCTTAATTTTCGTATTGGCTAAAAGTGCGTTGCTGAGTCTGATTTTTGCGCTCAGTCACCACACGGGCTTATTTTTAAAAACGCCAAAGTATAACGGAAAATGTAGTGTCCACCAATGATTTTAAGGTGAATTATTGGTATTTCTATACATTTTCAACTTTCGTCTGGAGTAAATTTTGGTTGTATAAATTTAAAACTTAGCCACTTTACCATTATCGTATTTAAGCTTGCTTAAAAAGGGTCAATTCCCAGTAGATCATTATGCTGTAATTTATATTCTTGACCATTAAATTTAATGGTCTGTTGTTGTTTATATTGTTTTTTTACAGATTTGCATGTCTGATAGTTGGTTTTCGTTTGGTCTTTGATTTCTTTTAATACAATATCTTGTAAACCATGTGTGGTTTTGTTGGAAAGCACTAAAATACGTCTTACATCTGAACTGGTATTATTTCCTATACAATTTCCAATTCTTTCATAGCCACTATCATTTGTTCCAATACCCGCAAAAACTTGTTTAATTGGTTGGCGAGGATTAACTTTAAATAAAGCAAGATTATTATGGCTATAGGTAAAACCACCTTCATGTGAGGATGAGGTCTCTAAGCCGATCACATCTGTATTCGGCAAGGTTGAAAATCTTGTGTTGTGGAGTTTTGCTCCATCATAATGATCTGCATCTGAATAAAAAGTTTCTGGGGCTTTATACTTTTGCAGAATTTTATGATGAGAAGAGTCAATTAAATATAAATTTAGATCATGCTCCATATCATCATAAGATTTATAATTAATCGGTTGGCTAATGGCAACCAATTGAATTCTTTGTGTACTGTCCAAATTGATACAGCTTTTATATGTTTTAGCTTCAGTCTTTGCAAAACTTGGGTTGGTTAGTTTAAATTTTTGAATTAAAGAATCTTGTAATTGTTCTGAACAAGCTTGATAAGGTGCTGCAAAACTATTTCCAATAATCAAAAGCAGTGCAGCGTTCAATACAATTTGTAATGTTTTCATGCGCTCATCTCTAAAAAGTTCAAAATACAATTAAATTCCAAAGTCTAAAAAATTAAGATGTTCAAAATGATATTTTTTCCCATCAAATTTCATGATATGGCGTTGCTTTTTGACAATACGCTGGGTACTACAGTTTTTTTCGTTAAGTGTTATACGCTCTGTTTTTTCCGTTAATTGAATATCTGCTAAACCATGACTGTTCTGTTTTAAGGGGTGAAGTAAAATTTGAGTCTCAGTTTGTGCATTATTTTCACATAGAGACGGTCTTTCGCCAGCTGAGTAATTCGTCATAAATTTATCTAAAACCAATTGCATTTGTTGATTGCTGATTTTGAATAACTTTATTTCACTTATTGTATAGTCAATTCTACCTAAATGCCCATAGGTTAAGGCCAATCCAATAACATGAGTATGGGGAGTTTTAGAGTAAGGATTGATATCAAATTTTAAATTTTCAAACTGATGGTTATCTGAAGAAATCTTCATGGGATAATGATAGTGATTTAGAATTTTTTCAGATGCGTTGTCAATCAAATAAAGATTTAAGTCGTAATCTGCATACCCAGACGGCATATGAAGTGGTTGACTAATTGCGATCAATTGCCGATTTTGATCCAGCTTTATACAGCGCTCAAATGTTGGATAGCGTGTATCTCTCTGTTCAGGGGAAATCAATTTAAGTTTATCAATCAATTGCAGAGTCTGTGTTTCGCTGCATCGTGAATAATTATTTTGAATATTCTTCTGTTGGGCATAACTGAAAGGAAGAAATATAAAAATACATATCGCAATACAGCAAAAATAAAATAGGCGCCGCATAAATGTCATTGTGAGCAAAGATGAATACATTTTTTTATCCAATGATGTTTTAAATTCTATTGTTTTCGAATTTTTTCTTGCTAAAGTCAGCTATATATTAACAGTAGTGATCATAAATCTTATACCATATAACTGATTATGGTAATTTGGCTGTAAAAGGACAACTGATGCAACGTGTGGCAATAAACGGATTCGGGCGAATTGGACGGAATGTATTACGCGCTTGGTTTGAAAATCCGAAAAACTTCCATTTTGAAATTGTTGCCATTAACGATATTGCAGATGTTGAAACGCTGGTTCATTTATTTAAATATGATACTACACATGGTCGCTTTGACGGTGCGGTGAATATCGTTCAAGAAAATGGACAGCTTTATATGTTGATTGACGCACGGCAAATTAAACAGAAAGTTCAAATTTTAAGACAAGCCAATCCTGAATTATTGCCTTGGGAAGCGCTTAACATTGATGTTGTTTTAGAATGTACAGGGCTGTTTCGTTCAAGAGCCGCTGCAACACAACATATAACAGCTGGTGCAAAACGCGTCATTATCGGTGCTGCACCTTTTGATACTGTTGATGCTGCCATTGTTTATGGGGTAAATCATCATGATGTTAAAGCTAGTGATCAAATTATTTCGGGTGTGTCATGTACCACACAAGCTTTAGTCCCTTTGGTCAAAATTATTGATGATGCATTTGGAATTGACAGCGCATTAATGACTGAAATTCATGCGGTCACAGCAGATCAATCTGTACTGGATCATGCACATCGAGATTTACGCCGCGCACGTGCCTCAGGACAAAATATTATTCCAACTACATCTTCTGCTTTGGGTGCATTAAAACAAGTCATGCCCAAAATGGAAAACCGTATTGATGGTTTTTCAATCCGTGTACCAACAATTAATGTTGCCGCCATTGATTTAACATTTATTGCTAAAGCGCCTGTAACAGCTCATTTAATTAACCAAACCTTAATTCAAGCAGCAAAATATGATTATGCTGAGATTATGTCTGTTACAGATGAGCAATTGGTTTCAAGTGACTTTAATCATTCACCTTATTCACTGATTGTTGATCTGACTCAAACTATGGTCGTGGGTCAACAGGCGAAAGTGTTTGCTTGGTATGATAACGAATGGGGCTATGCAAATCGCTTGTTAGATTTGTGTGAATCATTTTATTAATCTAATACTTATCACTTAAAAATAACTTTAATGACTTGAGTTTAATCAAGACGAAGATTGACATGTTTTGTTGGGGGGGAATGATGTTTTTCATATATTTGGTTATTGTGATTCTTTATCTGGCCATGATGTTTGTGATTTGGCAAATGGGAAAGTTAAAGAAAGAAAACCTTGAATGGCTTAAGCATGTGCAGAATCATGAGCAACAGATCCATGCACAAGAGCAACATCTCAAACAAACCTTACAAATTATGCAAGATTTGGCTAAAAAAATGCATGTACAGCAGGAAGTTTTAGACAATACCTCAACACGTTTGACTCAAGTTGAGTTTCAAAATGCTGAATTAATTAAAATATTACAGCAAAATTCAAAACCTTAATTGAGGTTTTGAATTGCATCAAGTCAGGAGTGACAGGCTATTGAGAACGTTTAAAGCATAAAGTATCTCAAAATCCCTGTTGCAATGATACTGATCAGTACAGTGGGTAATAATGAAAAATAACAAGCTGCGAATAGTGTGATGATAATTGCAATCAAGTTGGCTGGTTGATCTGTAACAAAGTAGGGTGCAATCACTGATATCAAAACACAGCCGGGGATAACCTGTAAAATTCGCGTGGTTCTTTTGCTGAGATGTCTATTCTTTAACAGTAAATAGCCTAAAATTCGAGTTAAGTAGGTTGTTAATCCCACACAAACAATGGCGATGAATGTCGTCATATGAATCATTCTTCATCTCCAATCAGTAAAAAAGCAGCGATAATTCCTGAAATAGAACCAATCAATACATACCAGCCTTTGGGTAGATAATAATAGGCCAGTGCAGCGGCAATCAGACTAATCAACCAAGGCAGTGCGGGTTTAAAGCCTTTCCACATTCCGCGTAAAAGCACTAGAAAAACTGCGGGGAATGCCATGTCAAAACCAAACTTTGTGACATCACCAAGGAAAGAACCAATGCCGATTCCCATAGTAGTAAAAGCCACCCACATGACATATAACGCAAAACAAAGGCCGATATAAAAAAACACACTAAATCCTGCATAGGGATTGCGAGGGTTTTGTTTGTGTGCATCCGTAATGCTAAGGGCCCAACTTTCATCACACATAAAAAATAATAATGGAAGGGCTTTACGACTGGGCAAATGTCGAATATAGGGTGCTAAACTTGCACCCATTAAAATATGGCGGCTGTTGACCAGAAAAGTGATCAGAATTAAAAACAACAATTGAGGTGGTTGCGTCCAGACTTCAATAATGGCGAACTCAGAACCACCAGCAAAATTGAGTCCTGTTAATAAAGGAACTTCTAAGGCAGAAAATCCTTTTTGCGCTGCTTGTGTTCCTAAAACCAATGCAAAAGGGATAATACCGAGTAGCATTGGAATAGAGGTTTTAAGCCCACGTACAAACTCTCTAAATTCAATTGAATAGGTCAGTTCAGTCGTAGTGTTCTTAAAACTTAACATGAGTCGCTCAATGGTAGATAAAACAAGATGATTTTTATTTTATGCCAATTGATTCGCTATATTTCGCTAAAATTGCTGCCTGTAAAATAATTTTTGCAATATTATTGCTGGAATATGTTATTTTTTGGTTTTATCTACTAGAAATAATTTTATGAAATTGGATCAGATAGATCGGCGTATTCTGTGTGCATTACAACGTAATGGAAAACTACAAAATAATGAATTGGCAGAACAGATAGGTTTATCCGCTTCACCTTGTTTAAGACGAGTAAAGCAACTGGAGGATGAGGGGATCATTGACCAATATGTTGCATTGGTCAATCCACACAAAGTAGATCTTAGTTTGACAGTCTTTGCACGAATTTGGTTAAAGAGTCAGGATGAACAAGCGGTCAATCGATTTATCGAAAGCATTATGAATATTTCTGAAATTGTTGAATGTCAACTTATGGCAGGAGATTGTGATTTTTTCTTACGTATTGTGGTTTCTGATTTAGAGGCATATCGTAAATTTCAGATTAATCATTTAAATAAAATTCCAGGGATCCAGAATGTCAAAACTGAAATCCCTTTACAGAAGATTAAACAGACCACAGCCTTACCGCTGGATTAGTTTTTTTGATTCGCTTTCGAATAACTTTAAATATTTTATCGGCACTTGTTCAGTCAACCAAACCCCATTTTCAGCACAATAAAATTGGAAACCATCTTGATGCATCTGTTTGGTGTCTAGGATGAAAATGATGACTTTGCCATGTCGTTGTCCCACTTTCTGGGCTGTGACTAAATCAGCAGATAAATGTACGTGATGACGTTCACCTGAAATTAAGCCTTTTTCTAAAATACTGTCGACAAAGCGAGTTGCTGTTCCATGAAAAAGTGTATCGGGTGGCGTAATAGCAACATACTCACGTTGAACCTGAGCACTAGAGTGACCTTGTACTGCGCGGATTTTGTTTTGATCAGGTGAAAGTTGGAAGCGTTTTTTATCACTGCTTTCAACGACCTCAATCAACTCTACGAGTTTAAGTGGTCTTCTGTGTTTGATCATTTGCTGTAAAAGGATGTGTACATCCGTCCAGCCTTCAGAATCGAGTTGGATTGCAATGGTTTCTGGTTGATGTCGAAGTACTAAACTTAGAAATTTACTATGTTCGCGTAATGTTTTTTCTGAAGATTTCATTTGTTATTCTTACATGATATGGATTTGGATATAAAATTAAGGCTGAGTTTCAATTGCTCTTACGACACTATCTACTGAATATTGTCCCCATTCAGAGAGTTGCTCGATAAATAGATTGATTGCATGACTATCAAAATGCGCAACCAGCATATAGCAAGCGGAACCACAGACTTTATAGCAACTTTCAATTGACTCAAATTGAGCGATAAATGCTTCAAACTGTTCAAATTCATTAGTCTGCATCATCACACGTATAAATTGTGTTGATTGGTTCTGTAGCGTAATCGTATATTTCTGAATTGTGCCTTCATCTTGCATTCGCGCAATGCGACTTCCTACAGCTTGGCCTGTACGGTGTACTAATTTTCCGATCTCTTTATTGCTTAACCGAGAATCAGTTTTTAGTATTTTTAAAATTTTGAGGTCAATTGGGTCATTTGGCAACATAGTGAATTGAACAAATTTTCAGTTTGAAAGTTTCTAATCGATTATTCTTTCATGAGTGACTGCAAATCGCCAGTTGTTTTGATTAATCTTATAAAAACATCAACACAAGGGTTAGGGAAACACCATGAGTCAAACAGCATTATTAGTGATAGATGTACAAAACGATTATTTTCCTCAAGGGAAGATGGAGTTGTTCTGTGCGGAACAGGCTTTAAAACATATCAATCGATTGGAAGATCTATTTATAAAGCGTGAGCAGCCGATTATTTATATTCAGCATATTGCCAATCAACCCAATGCTACATTTTTTGAAGCAGGAACGCAGGGTGTAGCACTACATTCGGGTTTACGTGTTAAGATCGATTCAATTGTGATTGAAAAACATTATCCCAATAGCTTTTTTCAAACCACTTTAAAAGCAGAATTAGAGCGACTGAATGTTGATAAGTTGGTGATTAGTGGCATGATGACGCATATGTGTGTTGATGCGACGTCACGTGCAGCGGCAGAATTTGCTTATCAACCGACGATTATTGCAGACGCTACAGCGACGCGTCAATTGAGCTATTCAGGCAGAACAGTTGAAGCAGAAGATGTACAAACAGCCTGTTTGTCAGCCTTTCAAATGTTTTCACAAGTGGTGAGTATCGAGGACTATTTAAAATAGCTGAAAGAGTCAAAATAACAGGGAAGTACAGCGATTCGATTTTGTACTTCCCTTTAAATCTGAATAAAAATTTATGCTTGGTTTAAGAAACCTTCTTTGATTTTTTCAGGTAAACCTGTATGCCACCATGTATAAATGGAAGATTTTATTTCGTCATCTTGTTCAGGATCATTGAAAGGTTCATCATCTTCACGAATCAATTCATCGCCTTCAAATTTAAACCAAAATTCCCACGGGTCATCATCCCCACAACCCCAACCCAGTGTGTGAATTTCAGGGAGTAATGCTTTTAAGAAAAGTAGGATTGCTTCGATAAACTCATCACCCGAAGAACCATGCACAAAATGGGCAACAGAATAGCCTGCAATAGTGTGTAATGATTCAGGACCCAAATCAAACTCAATATTGTCAACTGTGTTTAAAAGATCTTCTGCAAGTTCTTGCCCCAATTGAGAATTTAGCTCAACTGCAACAGCAATAAATTTGTCTTGTTCACCGCGATGCTCTTGAAATAAACGGCCTAGCTTTTGCATGATTTCCGTATTTGGATGCGTGTAATATAAGTTGCTATGTAGTTCCATACTTCCCCAGTTTTTAGTATTTCAGTTGCTTTAAATAGATGCTGTTTTTCTAAACGAATAAATTATATTTTCAACAACGCAAATAGCAATCAACACTTGTGTGAAAAGTTAAATAAATACAAAGAATTGAAGTGGGGTAATGTGTAATAGATAGTTTTTTGCCTAAATTATGCATAAGTGGTCAAATTATCTAGGCATCAAAAGTTATTTTATTAATGCATGGCGCAGATGATCGTGCTAAAATAAGAGAAATCGGGTGTGTTCCCGATTTTTTTATGCGGATTACTTCCGCGCTGACAGGATTTAGGTTTACAACATGCCCATTTCAGAGACATGGTTATTACCTGATGGTGTAGCTGATGTATTACCAGAGCAAGCGCAAGTAATTGAAAAATTGCGCCGTGAAGCTTTAGATTTCCTCGCATCACGAGGTTATCAGCTGGTGTATACGCCATTCATCGAATACATCGAATCTCTTTCTTCTCTCTCCGAATCGAATCAAGATTTAGACTTAGCCACTTTTAAAGTCATCGACCAACTTTCAGGTCGTTTACTTGGTGTGCGTGCCGATATGACACCACAAGTGGCTCGTATTGATGCCCATGTACATCAAGTACAAGGTGTGGCGCGTTACTGCTATGCAGGAACTGTACTTCATACTAAACCACAAGGTTTTAATACCACGCGTGCACCACTTCAGTTAGGTGCAGAGTTATTTGGTTCAGACAGTATTGACGCAGACGTTGAAATGATCGACGTGATGCTCAATCTGCTTAATACCGCGGGTTTAGCTGATGGTATTCATCTTGATTTAGGGCATGTAGGACTGTTTAGAAGTCTGGTAAAACATGTGGGTTTAAACAAATCAACAGAAAGCCACTTATCTGATTTGTATCAGCGCAAAGCACTACCAGAACTTGCTGAATTCACTCAAGATTTAGAATTTGGTTCTGATTTTTATGCTTTAGGTCGTTATGCAAGTGATCTGGATGCATTGCAAGCGAATATTAGCGCAGAGATTTTTGCTGATGAAGCATTTAAAAATGCTTTTGAGGTACTTAAAACAACATATACAGAAATTCAAGCACGTTGGCCAAAACTCAATATTGGTATCGATGTTGTAGAGCTTCGTTCGTACCATTACCACACTGGGTTAATGTATGCCGTGTATGCACCGAACCGTGCTGCACCGTTGGCACAAGGTGGTCGTTATGATGGTATTGGTGAACACTTTGGACGCGCGCGTCCTGCAACAGGCTTTTCTTGTGACTTGTATTCCTTAAGTGCGGGTCAACGTCAGCAGATTGAAAAAGTGGTTGCACCGAAAGGTACCGAATCCACTTTGCTGGATGCTATTGCCGTAGCACGTCAACAAGGTTTAAGTGTAATTCAGTTATTGGGTAATGACGATTTAAACTCAGTTCCAAATGCAACCCACCAGATGGTGAATGTTGCTGGTGAGTGGAAAATCGAAACAATTTAAGTATCAGATTGAATGTTCATGTCATTCGATTTGGTTTTCTATTTTAACAGCATGATGTAATGAGGCTATTATGGGCAAAAGTGTTGTGGTACTCGGTACCCAATGGGGCGACGAAGGTAAAGGTAAAATCGTTGACCTGCTCACAGATCAAGCAGCTGCGGTTGTACGTTATCAAGGCGGACATAACGCAGGGCATACGCTCGTCGTTGGTGGTAAGAAAACAGTTCTTCACCTCATTCCATCAGGTATTTTACGTGAAAACGTACTTTGCTTAATTGGCAATGGTGTTGTACTTTCACCTGAAGCATTGATCAAAGAGATGGATATTCTTGAGAAAGAGGGCGTACCTGTTCGTGAACGTCTACGTATTTCTCCAAACTGTCCGTTGATTCTTCCTCACCATATTGCACTTGATCAAGCGCGTGAGAAGAAACGTGGTAATGCCAAAATCGGTACAACGGGTCGTGGTATTGGTCCTGCTTATGAAGATAAAGTAGCACGTCGTGCGATCCGTGTTGCTGATTTAGTTCGTGGTGGCGAACATCTTAAAGCACAGCTTGAAGAGCTTCTTGAATACCATAACTTCCAATTGACTCAATTCTTCGGTGTTGAAGCCGTTAAAGTTGAAGATGTGTTGGCACTTTGTGATCAATGGCGCGAGGTGGTTAAGCCATTAGTTTTAGATGTGATTACAACATTGCATGACTATCGTAAAGATGGTGCAAATATCATGTTTGAAGGTGCGCAAGGCTCACTTCTTGATGTTGATCATGGTACATATCCGTATGTAACTTCATCGAACACTACTGCAGGTGGGGTAAGTTCTGGTTCAGGTCTTGGTCCATTGCATCTTGACTATGTTTTGGGAATTACCAAAGCCTATACAACTCGTGTAGGCGCAGGTCCATTCCCAACTGAGCTTGTTTATGATGCTGCCAATGATGTTGGTGATGCAGTTGGTAAACACTTGGGTACTGTGGGTTCAGAATTTGGTGCGTCGACTGGTCGTCAGCGTCGTTGTGGTTGGTTTGATGCTGAAATCTTACGTCGTTCTGTAGATGTAAATTCATTATCAGGTATTTGCTTAACTAAACTTGATGTTTTAGATGGTTTGGAAGAAGTAAAAATCTGTGTCGGTTATGAAGCTGCGGATTCAGGTTGTGTAGGTTCTACAGATGCACTTGCATTTGAAACCTTAAAACCAATTTATGAAACTATGCCAGGTTGGTCTGAGTCTACGTTTGGTGCGAAATCATTAGATCAATTGCCACAAAATGCAATTAACTATGTAAAACGTATTGAGCAGTTGATTGAATGTCCTATCGACATCATTTCAACAGGTCCAGATCGTGATGAAACAATTGTGATGCGTCATCCATTTGATGCTTAATTGATTCAATCTTTAAAAAGCTCCTTCGGGAGCTTTTTTTATTGTTATTATTTTTAGGCGTTTTAAATAAACTGTGATTATATTTTGATTTTTTTTGTAAAATACAACATAATGCAGCCGCTAAGAGCTGAGCTTCGTTTTGAAGCTTGCAATAAGATCTATGAAATTTGGTGAAAATAATGATTAACAAGAAACTATTACTTGGATTAGGGTTGGCTATAGGCTTAACAGGTTGTACAACTGTTGCTGAATTAACGGGTAATGATTCTGCGACGCTAAACCTCAATGCAGCAGCAGATTATAAACTTCTTGTAGATGATGCAAGGGCACAAAAAGCACTTGATACAACATCTGCAACATATAAACGAGTCAATGCTGTTTTCTTAAAGATGAAACCTTTTGCTGATCAAGCAAATCAAACTGGTCAAAAATTTGACTGGCAATTGAGTGTACTTAAATCAAATGAACTCAATGCATTTGTAATGCCTGGCGGTAAGGTTGTATTCTTTACAGGTATTGTCAATCAATTGAAACTGACTGATGCTGAAATTGCTGCCATTATGGGACATGAAATGACCCATGCCTTAGAGGAGCATTCTAAACGTGGTGCTGGTGCAACGGCAATTACTGACTTTGCTGTGAAAATGGGCAAAACCTATGCAGGCGATAAATTGGGTTCAGTCGGCACTCAAGCTTTAGACATCGGGAGTAAATATGGTGTAGGTCTGCCATATTCACGTAGTTTAGAATCATCTGCTGACCGTGGTGGATTAATGCTTATGGCGAAAGCTGGCTATAATCCTGAAGCGGCAATCAGTGTTTGGCAAAAAATGAACAAGATTGATGGCGGCAGTAATAATGGTGTACAGAAGTTCACTTCAACACATCCATCAAATAACGACCGTATATCAGATTTAAACAAAAACATGGTTGAAGCAAAGCAAATTTATCAATCTGTTGTTAAAAAGTAATTTGATCGCAGAGTGTTCAGCCCGATGTAAATCGGGCTTTTTATTTAAAGCTAAAAAAGACTAAAGTCGATATCAATCAGGCTAGGTTTTCAAGCTTAGCTTGTTAAAATGTCCTTTTATATACACATTGAGTTTGTAGGATGCAAAAGAATATATCGAGCACAATATTTTACTCTCTGATTTTCGCAATGGGCGGTGCTCCAACGATTGCAATGCTGATTATTCAGGCTCAAACCACTGATCTGAATATTATCAATAATGCATTGTTAGGTCTGAGTGTAATGGTTGCATGTGTGCTGGTTCCTGTTATTTTGATCCAAAATGCATTTTTATTTATCAAAAGAAACGACCAATTGTTAGAGACAAAAATTATTCCATTGAAAAACATATATTTGATGCTTAATGTGATTTGTCTCATCTATTGGTTGGCGATTCAATTTTTGTAAAATTTCACTTACATAATTAATATGAATTAATGGATCTTATTGATTTAACCTTATGTAACATTTGCATATAATCCACAGTGCTTTTCATTGTTCTCCATGGAGTTGATTATAATGAACAATAAATTAATGCTTAGTCTTTGTACGGCGACTGCCATTTCAATTTCAGGGTGCTCAACTATTGCGGATATGGCAGGTGCTGATTCTGCAACGCTTAATTTAAACGCAACACAAGGCTTTAATAAAACGGTGCAAGAAGCACGTTTGAATAAGACTCTAGATACAACTTCTGCAACTTATAAAAAAGTGAACGCAGCATTTATCCGATTAAAACCTTTTGCAGATCAAATGAACCAAACGGGTCAAAGATTTGATTGGCAGTTGGCTGTTCTTAAGTCAGACGAAATCAATGCTTATGTCGCACCCGGTGGTAAAGTAGTTTTTTACACAGGGATTGTAAATCGACTCAATCTATCTGAAGCTGAAGTTGCTGCAGTAATGGGACATGAAATGACCCATGCTTTAGAAGAACATTCTAAACAAAAATTAGGTGCGCAAGCGTTGACCAATCTTGCAGTAGGAATTGGTAAATCGTATGCAGGTAGCCAAATTGGTGAATTAGGTAATGCTGCTCTCGATTTGGGAAGCCAAGTTGGAGTGGGTTTACCATACTCACGTAGTTTAGAGAGCCGTGCAGATGAGGGCGGCTTAATGATGATGGCAAAAGCTGGCTATAATCCTCAAGCAGCAATTAGCTTGTGGGAAAAAATGGCGAAACAGGGTGGAGGAAAAGGTTCTGCATTACTGTCAACACATCCATCTGATGTTAATCGTATCAATGCAATGAAAAAGAATTTACCTGCTGCAATGGCAGTTTATACTGCGCGAGGCGGAAGATAAGTTTTTTGATAAAACCTATCGAATAAAAAAGGATGCTTATGCATCCTTTTTTATTGAAAACAACGTAGAACAATGAGCGTTTCAAAAATTGTGCTTAAGGTGCAGGGTTTGGCTGCTGCTGATGAATCGCATCTATTTCCAATAAGATTTCTTCAGACAATTGGGTATCAAAGGCCTGAATATTCTCTTTTAGTTGCTCGAGCGTAGTCGCACCAATAATGGTACTACTCACAAAAAATTGTTGTTTAATAAATGCTAAAGCCAATTGGGTAAGGCTTAAACCATGTTTTTCTGCAAGCTGTGCATATTGTTCTGTCGCCCAATCGCTCTGTGGATTGCTATAGCGGCTAAAGCGAGAAAATAGTGTAATACGTCCTTTTTCAGGGCGTGCGCCGTGGCGATACTTGCCAGTTAAGTAACCAAAGGCTAAGGGTGAGTAAGCGAGTAAGCCAACGCCCTCGTGTTGTGCGATCTCAGACATCCCAATTTCATAAGTACGATTGAGCAAACTATAAGGGTTTTGTACACTCACAATTTTTTCTAAGCCCAATTGTTCAGCTAAATGTAAAAACTTTAAGGTACCCCAAGGTGTCTCATTGGATAAGCCAATATGACGAATACGCCCTTTTTTAACTTCTTTCGAGAGTGCTTCTAAGGTTTCAGCAAGCGGGGTGATGTCTTGTGTACGTGCCGCAAGCTGATTGCTGTAACCCAGCGTGCCAAAGAAGTTAACAGGGCGTTGTGGCCAGTGCAGTTGATAAAGATCTATATAGTCTGTTTGTAAGCGCTTGAGCGAGCTATCAATAGCATTACTGATCTCTGCTTCTATAAACTTGGTATGCCCATCACGAATTTGACTGCCACCTTGTTGGGGGCCTGCAATTTTTGTGGCAATGATAAGTTTGTCACGCTGACCGTTTTGAGCAATCCAATTCCCTATGATGCTTTCAGTCGATCCCTGTGTCTCTGGTTTAGGGGGTACCGGATACATTTCAGCAGTATCCCAGAAATGGATATTTTGATCGATTGCATAAGCAAGTTGTTCAAATGCTTCATTCTGATTATTTTGTTCACCAAAGGTCATGGTACCTAAACAAATTTCAGGGACCACAAGATCAGAATGCCCTAAACGATTTGACTTCATTTTATGTCCTTCAAAACTAATATTCAGTATCTTGTGAGAATAATAGCGTAATTTAAATTTGATAACTAAGTGAAAAAATGTTTCTAATTATCAAAATAAGATAAAGTTATCTGATTATTTTATAAAATGCTCATTTTAGCTTGGTCTAGTTTTATAGCATGGTCATGAGACTAGCTCACAGTCATTCACTGTGTAGTTTTAGCAACATGAAAAAAGCAAACTCGGGAGTTTGCTTTTAAACTATATTTCAACTTTTTGACAATATTTGATATTTATCCCATTCAACATAATTCTTTAAGGAAATAAATTCTCAAATTTGTTCTCAAGTTTTATTCATCATCTGTGCTTAGTTCGTCTTCAGAAAAATTAGATTCTTCTAAAGATACATCAAATATAAGGATGGCTTTACCGTCGGTTTCGATCATGCCTTGTTCTTCAAGTGTTTTTAGAACACGACCAACCATTTCACGGGAACAGCCCACAATACGACCAATTTCTTGGCGAGTAATGCGGATTTGGCGGCCGTTTGGCAAGATCATCGCTTCAGGCTGTGCTGAAAGATCAATTAAACAACGTGCAATACGACCAGATACATCAATAAATGCAAGGTCAGTTACTTTGCGTGTTGTATTTTTTAAACGACGAACAAGTTGTGCAAATACGGCATAACTTAAGTCAGGATATTGTTTACTAATTTCGTGGAAATTGTCATATGAAATTTCAGCAATTTCACATACGTCACGGGTTCTTACTTCCGCAGTACGTTGTGGATTCTGCTCAAATAATCCCATTTCCCCAAAAAAGTCCCCAGGGTTCAAATATGCAACAACAATTTCACGTTCATCATCTTCACGTAAAATAATTGAAACTGAACCTTTTAAAATTAAATACAGTGATTTTGACTCAGAACCTGCATCAATAATCGTTGAGCGTTTTGGAAAACGATTGATGTGGGCTCTTTTGAGCAAAGCTTTGACTGACTCAGGTAGTTGACCAGGAGACAAAGCATCTGTACTAAGTTGTGCAAAATTAGAAGACATGCTTAAAAATTCCGAATTGGATAATAACTAGATCTGTTGATCTAAATTGAACTCGTCACGTAGAAGCAGTAGAGATGAAATTCCTTATCAACTCATTTTATGCTAGTGTACAGGTACCCCGTAAATTTATAGCTTTTTTTAGGTAGTTGCAATGCAAACTAGCGTTCATTGGTTAGAGAATGTTGCTTTCGAAGCAAAATCAGAAAGTGGTCATCAAATTGTGATGGATGGTTCTGCTGAATATGGTGGTGAAAACCGTGGCCCACGTCCTATGGAACTCATATTAATGGGACTTGGTGGGTGTGCTTCATTCGATATTGTGACCATTTTAAAGAAATCTAGGCAAAATGTAACAAATGTTGTTTGTCAGCTCAAAGCGGATCGAGCAGACACGATTCCAGCTGTATTCACGAAGATACATTTACATTTTGTGGTAACAGGGCATGATGTAAAAGAGAAGCAAGTAGCGAAAGCTGTTGAATTATCAGCCGAAAAGTATTGCTCAGCAAGTAAAATGCTATCCGATGGTGGTGTTGAAATCACCCATGATTTTGAAATAATTTTAGCTGAATAATTAAATTATTATTCTAAAAAGCCAATCCTTAGATTGGCTTTTTTTTATGTGCTCTAACTTTTTAAATTCATGACTCATGCTAACAATTTTTTAAAAAATAAATTATTACAAAATGTGTATTTCTTTAAAAGGACCATTTTTGAAACAAATGTTCAAAGTTTTCTTTGCATTTTGCTTGCAAAATTAAAGTGATAAAAATAATTGTGGATCAACTCGGGCATTATTTAAGCTCATTCCCCAGTGTAGATGTGGACCTGTTACTCGTCCTGTTTTACCCACCAATCCCAATAATTCACCTTGTTTCAAGATTTGCCCTTTTTCTACATTGATTTTACTGAGGTGGCAAAACATGCTGATCAGACCTTGTCCGTGATCAATCATAACGGTATTTCCATTAAAGAAATAATTGCCTGTGGCAACCACTGTTCCTGCGGCAGGCGCAACCACTTTTTGTCCGATGGGGGCAGGGATATCTAAACCAGAATGTGGAGCACGTTCTTCACCATTAAAAAAGCGTTTACGACCAAATGAATTACTAAATTTTCCTGCTGTAGGACGGATAAATGTTGGAAAGTCTTTCCATTGTGCAGGGCTAAAAGAGCTATAAACACTGTTTTGTTCTTTCGCTTCTTGGCTATAACGATCAAGTTGTTCTTGATTCGGATTGACGTAGTCCTGATTTTTTACATTGAGGCGCTGCTCAGCGTATTTAAATGGCTTCACTTCAATATTAATTGGGCCTTTAGAGCTTTGTAATTGCAGTGTACCCAGTGGCGCTGAAAGCGGAATACCAAAAACAATATGGTTTACTGCATTTTCACCATCCACGATCAAGACAGGTTTGTCTTGATAAGTGACATTTAACACGGTTTTAGCAACAGGAATAACCGCTATGCCACCTGCACGACGTGAGTCTTGAGGTAAGGCAAAAGCTTGTGTTGCTATAATTAAGCTAGATAGTAGGAAAAGTTTTTTGATTGAAGGCATAAATAACATACAAGGTTTAATTTTTTGTAGTATCTCGCTTTTTTATTCAGATGCTCAAGCATGTGATTGTTAAATTGTAAGTAGAGTGTTCTTGATGACTATTCAAAATACTGTAGGGCAATGAATATTACCCAATTATTTGAATATCTGATTTGTTAAGAAAGATTCAAGAGATCTAATTGAGAACATTGGTCAATAGGCTTGATAAGCGAGTTGATTGAAATATGAATAGTGTAAAGATATTGATCAATTTAAATTATTAAAATTATTTAATAATTCTATTAAATTTGTCTTAATAGTTGGTTTTATGTTTCAATTGCTATGTTCTTCATTCAATAACAATAATTGGCCTCAGTATGACGAAACCTAAATTTTTACATGAATTACCAATTGAGCAGTTAAAGCAGATGTCTCAATAAGACATAAAGCAAACAATAAAAGCAGAGCAGCTTTATTTTCGACACAGACCCAAAAAGATCTATTACCTTGCGGTAAATGGGGCTAAAACCAAAAATGGTGGGTTAGTTAAAGCGACTGCATTGCAAAGCCGAATAGGTGGATTGCCTATTGCTTTAGTTGGTGACGATGCTATTTACGCAGATGGGACAATTTCTAAAATCATTTCAGGTGCTGGCAAGGGTTGTCTTATAAATGGTCAGTCCGCTGCATTGGTAGGAAGCCACTTAGAGAATGGTGATGAGATTGTCGATAGCCCTAATAACTCTGTAGCTATAAATATCTTTATCGGTGATAAGGCCCCTGAAGGCTTTTTGTGCCAAGATGGTTTTAATCATGACTAAAGGTTTTGCAATTCATAACTCTATGACAAATCATGGAGGCATCATTCAAGCAACACAACAACGAACATCTCAAATGGGAAATCTATTTCTACGTGCTGGAGATGGTCACTTTTGCCCTAAGTGCAAATGTTGGTCTGAAATTGTTAAAAGCCATGATCATATTATTATGGATGGCAAAGCTGTTGCTTATGTTGATGACTTATTGACTTGTGGAGCTAAAATTTTACCTAAACAAGATCATGTTGTTGGAACAAGCCAAGGTGAGAATTATAGAAGTTCTTCAAGCTCAAAAGAGCCTTTACAAAATAGCTTTATAGATAAAGTAATCTCAACAAATTTTGGTTTGCAACACCAATTGTTAGATAAAGCTACTCAGAAACCGTTAGTTGATTTTCCATACCAATTGAAACGTGCAAACGGTGAAGTTATTGAGGGGAAAACTGATGAAGATGGAAATACAGTTCATATTGATTCAGGTGATCAAGAGGAACAGGTAGAGCTAATAATTTATGACCTTTCTAAACCAATGCCTCCACTAGATGATGACTTAGGGTAAAAAATTATGGCTGACGTTATTGTAACTGATAAGGGTATGTTTCCTAGGGATGTTGAAGTTTGTAACTATCCCTCTGTAACGTGTAATCCAGCGTTTAAAGTTGGTAATTACTACATTGCTGCGCCTTACAATTTTTTCTTTGACGAAGATCATTGGCAAAGGCTGGAACGCACAAATAAAGTAGAGTTTCTACTGGCTTTACGTTTTGGTATGGAATATGACATAAACAAATTTGGGGATGGAATGATTAATAAGCTTTCCTTCAACACTATGATGTATGTAAAGTTTCAACAGTATGTACGGAAACACTCAATGCATGAAGCCAGTAAATTAGTTGCTCAATTTCAAAAACAAACCTTTTCAATCAGACTTAAAACAGGATTTAGTTTTTTTGATGTATTGGCAGTAATAGGAATTGCAAAAAATATTACTGTTCCAGAAACCATAGTACATCTTCGGCAATTGGCTGAAAATAATCATTGTCCTCTATATGTAAACAGATCCACATTTAAAAATATATTTAATGAAGATTATCATTCGGGAATGTTAAAACAGTTAACAGGAGATGGAACGTATAAGGGGGAAGGTTCTGTTGTAGACTTGAAGCAGTTTGACAATAAAGGAAGTGGGTAATTATGAAATTTAAATTTTTAACTCTAATATTAATACCACTGGTATCGATAGGATGTTCTGCTAATGAAATAACAAAAAAAGACATTCAAAAATACGTAGAAACAAGTGATGTATTTATCAATATTGATACACCTATTTATAGATTAGCTGACACGACTAAGAAAAATGCGATGGCTGACGCAATTTATAAATCATCATTAGCCAAGCTTTATTTTTTAAAAAGTTATGAGAAAGAGCTATTCCCTATTTACAATCTCGAAGACAAGATGATGTCTGAAAACTTCTTTGGCTATTGTTGGATGGGAAAATTCATCAATGATTATAAATCCTTTGCACCCAAGCCTTCTTTAGTGGATGTTGAAACATTGCAATGGCTGGATAAAAAGCGCGCTATATGGGCTCAGCATATTAGTAAAAAATTTGGGAATGATACGTCCGTTAAAAATTACTGTCCTTACTAACAGGTACAGCCGATATATTTACTTTTAAAGTTATGAGTAATATAGTCTTAAAAATGTTGCAAAAATAGGTTGATAAAAATAATGGTAAATCAACCTGATTTAAACTAAATAGCGGCTTAATTTTTTTGTTGTAGTGTATCGTTTTATCGAATTGAGGGGATATTTTCACTAATTGGATGAATTACGCATCCCCATTCAAAAATAGATCATACAATCGTCACCTCGAAAAATCACATGCCTAATTAATTAAGCATGTGATTATGATCGATCAATAAAGTCTTTGAAAACTAAAACTTAAAAACTAAGCTTTAAAAGCTAAAGTTTAAAATTAGGATTTATAAGGTTTAGCACGGCGGAGTTGATGCAATACTGAAACCAATAAATCAATTTCCTCAGTGGTATTATAAAACGCAAGAGAAGGGCGTACAGTACGTTCAACACCGAAACGGCGTAAGATCGGTTGGGCACAATGATGCCCAGTACGCACGGCGATACCATATTGATTGAGTACTTTCCCGACCTCTTCCGTTTCATAGCCTGCCAGTGTAAAAGACATCACACTGGCTTTATTTAATGCAGTACCAATCAGGCGTAGTCCAGAAACGCTTTGTAGTGCATGTTGACCATATTCAAGCAAGTCATGTTCATAACGTGCAATGTTATGGATTCCAATACTTTCTACGTATTCTAAAGCAGCACCTAAGCCAACAGCATCTGCAATATTCCCCGTACCTGCTTCAAATTTATTTGGTGCAGGTTGATAGACCACATTCTCAAACGTCACATCCTGAATCATATTTCCGCCGCCTTCCCATACAGGCATGCTATCAAGTAATTCAGACTTGGCATAAACAGCGCCAATACCCGTTGGGCCAAAAACTTTATGCCCAGAAAACACAAAGAAATCGGCATCTAAGGCAGTAACATTGGTGGGCATGTGCGAAACAGACTGAGCACCATCAATCAAAACTCGAACACCTGCTGCATGCGCCAATGCAATAATTTCTTGAGTAGGCGTTACAGTACCCAAGGCATTAGAAACCTGTGTAATCGAAACCAGTTTGGTTCTAGGATTGAGCAATTTTACAAATTCCTCAATCTGAATCTGACCAGTATCATCTACAGGAATTACACGGAGTTTTGCACCAGTTTCTTTACTGAGTTGGTACCAAGGCACAATATTGGCATGATGCTCAAGATGGGACACAATAATTTCGTCTCCCGCTTGAATATTCTGTTTACCCCACGATTTTGCGATTAAATTAATACCTTCTGTTGTACCTCGAACAAAGACGATATTTTTTGCTGAAGCGGCCCCAATAAAGCGAGCCACAACATCCCGGGCATGCTCATAAGCATCACTGGCACGTGCTGCAAGTTCATGTGCTGCGCGGTGAATATTCGAGTTTTCATGTTGATAGAAATATGAAATTCGATCGATGACCGCCTGAGGTTTATGGGTGGTGGCTGCATTATCCAACCAAACCAATTGCTTACCATTTACACGTTCTTGTAGGATGGGAAAATCCCGACGGATTTGCAAAATATCAATGGGCTGATAGTTCTGAGCATTCGCTGGTATCTGCACATCTAAATGCGGACGAACAGCTTCAATGGTAGGTGATTGAAGAAAATAATAACCAGACGCTGCTGTTGCAGGTTTGTCATTACGATCTTGTAATACACTTTTTAATTGCTGGTCATCTGTCACATGATAATGATCAAACGCATATGGATTTTTAAGCACATCAGTTTGAGCCACATTTGTATTGACTGTTTGGGCACTGGCAACTTCAGGATGAGGCAGATCCAAAAAGTAATAACTCGATTGAGCTTGATGTGGCGCAGTCGTTGTTAGGTTTGATGGTGCTGTCTGTTGTGTGATTGGTGTAGGATTCAATGACAAATCTAGCTTTTGTCCGACAGCAAATGGATCAGGAGTATTTGCACCACCAATAATGGGCGAAGAAGATAGAATTCTACGCTCAGGATGGTCGGCGGTCGGTTCTACATAGTGATGTGTAGAATCCGGGTTTAAATTTGCCTGTTGCACAATGGCAGGTATACGCCCAGACAAAGCAGTAATTGGGTCTTTAGGCTGTGGTTGGTGACTAATACCTTGAGATCGTTGATCGGGTATATCAAAGTTAAAACCTTGTGGGTTTTGCTTGGGTAAAGCTGAAAAAAATTCAGCAGCCAATTGTGCAATGACAGATTCACTGATGGGTGCATCAGCAATATGATCAGAAGAAATATCTGGAGTAGATTGATTACTTGTAAGTTGTTGGATAGTCATGGTACTTGTCTACCTCCACATCTTCGAGCACAGCGAGTGCGTCATCTGTCAACACAGCAAGAGAACAATATAAGGAGATTAAGTAAGAGGCGATTGCATTACGATTGATGCCCATAAAGCGTACAGATAGGCCAGGTGCCTGTTCACCAGCAAGACCTGGTTGGAATAAGCCAACAACGCCTTGACGCTTTTCACCAACGCGTAACAAGATGATTTTGGTTTTGCCATCTTCAACTGGAATTTTATTTGAAGGAATCAGTGGAATACCACGCCAAGGATGAACTGTGAACCAAATAGGCTTACGGTGGGTGGTGGAACACCACGACGGGTACATTCACGTCCAAAAGCTGCAATCGCATCGGGATGTGCTAAGAAGAAGCCTGGCTCTTTCCAAACTTTACGTAGTAAATCATCAAAATCATCTGGTGTGGGTGCACCTGTCAAAGTGGAAATACGTTGCTCATCTGCAACACTTGCCAATAAGCCGTATTCAGGATTATTGATTAATTCACTTTCTTGACGTTCTTTAATGGTTTCGATGGTTAAGCGTAACTGTTCTTTGATTTGATCGTGAGGACTACTATATAAGTCAGAAACACGAGTATGAATATCCAGAACTGTGGAAACACCATTTAAAAAGTATTCACGTGGATTAACTTCATAGTCGACAAAAGTTTGTGGAAGTGTTGCTTCATCACGTTGTGTACAAGCCACCTGAATATCATCGGTATTGCTGACTTTATTGACCCGATAGATACCTGCTTCAACAGGGGTCCATTGCAATAAATGTGTTAGCCAACGTGGCGTAATGGTGGAGAGTTGCGGTACTGTTTTTGTCGCATTGGCAAGTTGACGGGCTGCTTGATCATTTAGCGCTTGGCGTGTGACTTCTTGGTTCTTAGCCATGTTTTAATCCTTGGTGGTATTGGAAATTAATTTATTGATTACTCATCTGATTTAAAAATGCTGTTTTTATCATCTCCAATAAAGTAAGAATTTTGCTATTGGTGTTTAATTGTGACCGGTATTTATTGCATTAATTTGATTCTAATTAAGAGCGTTTTTAATCATTATCAACTGCTTATAAAAATTCATAAGAGGAATAAAGCAAGAGCCTTATTCCTGACGCCAAGGTAAGTTGTGGAAACGCCATCCATTGAAAGAACCACGATGATCATTTTCGTCAAGGTCACCTTCAAAGCCTTGTTCGATATTGTAAATATTTTCAAAACCCGCATTAAAAGCCACATTTGCAGCAGCTGCGGAACGTTTGCCACTACGACAAAGCAGTAGAATGATCTTGTCTTTTCCAATTTTAGTTTCAAGTTCTTTGGCAAAGCGTGGATTGCGGTTCAGCGCAGTTCCTGTCGCCCAAGGAATATGAATAGTATCTTCTACATAGCCGACAAATTTACGTTCTTCATTGGTGCGTACGTCGACAATCACCACATGACCCGCTTTAAACAATGCCCATGCTTCATGAGGTAAAATTGTTCCCGTAAATTCTAAATAATGATCTTCAACACGTTGTTTTGCTTGTTCAAAGATATTTTCAATTTGAGCCGTTGTTAATTCGGTAAAGTGTTGTTGATTTAAACTCGTCATTTCAGTTGCCTTTCTTCAAACTTAGAATTACATCTAAGTCTTGATGTATCAGATGTATTGATAACAACTATAATGATTTTATATATTCAATAAATTAATAAAAATTGAATTGCTTATTCTTATTTTGAAATAAGATTTAAATGATTTTTAAAGATATCTTTATACGAAGAATGTTTATCTACAAGATTGCTAATAAAATAGTATTTACATATTCAAAGTGAATAATAAAATTTCATGTTAAGCGCATGGATTGTGAAAAGTCATTTCAGTAGGTAAATATATGACCCAATGGAATATCCCCAATATTGTGGATGAGCTACAACAAGCTCGTAATGAATGGCGTACTCAACGTAAAAGCTTAAAAGACTTTGGCGGTAGGGAATTACCTTCAAAAGATGAAATTAAGAAAATCATGAATGATCTGTGTGGTATCTTGTTCCCTATGCGACTAGGGCCACCTGATCTACGCCAACAAAGTGAAAATTTTTATATTGCACATGCACTTGAGAAAACTTTGCACTCATTATTGGAGCAAGTCAAACTTAATCTAACTTATGATTATAAATATAAAAAGCACAACGAAAATGCCGACGTAATTGAGGTATTGGCACAAAGTATCGTCAGTGAATTTGCACAAAAATTACCAGATCTACGCCGAATTTTAGATACAGATGTGATTGCAGCCTATGATGGTGATCCAGCTGCACGAAGTGTCGATGAAGTTTTATTGTGTTATCCGGGTATTTTGGCAATTATTTACCACCGAATTGCACATGAGTTTTATAAAAAAGACTTGTCACTGTTGGCACGTTTAATTGCTGAGATTGCACATTCAAAAACTGGCATTGATATACATCCAGGCGCACAAGTCGATCAAGGTTTCTTTATTGATCATGGTACAGGTGTGGTGATTGGTGAAACCTGTATTATTGGTAAAAATGTGCGAATTTACCAAGCCGTAACGCTTGGCGCTAAACGTTTTGAAATCGATGATTCTGGGCGTTTACAGAAAGAATATGCACGTCACCCAATCGTAGAAGACAATGTGGTGATCTATGCAGGTGCAACTATTCTTGGGCGTATTACCATTGGTCAGGGTGCTGTAATCGGTGGAAATGTATGGATTACCCAAAATGTCGCAGCGAATAGCGCAGTTTCTCAAAGTTCTGCAACCAAGTCAGAAGTGTAAGTGCATTGAAAGCTTAATAGGTTGTGTAGCTTAAAATTTTATGAGGTTAAAATGCTTCATTAAGAAAGTGGAATGATGTAGTAAGTTTGATCAACCGAGATGATCAGTTTATTTCTAATTTGATATATCCAAGCAGTGTCAATGGGCAGTTTAAATTGTTTATTTTGCCCATGTTGTTTGATTTCAAATACGTCATAGCCAATAGGTGTAAACCAGAATATATAATGATTTCCTGAACCTTGAACATCATCAATACTTTGATATTTTAGATATTTGGCATTTACAGTGGGTAACTCAACTGGCTTTTTGCATTCAGGCAGTCTTATCTCATCTTTCAACTGTGGCAGAAATTTGGAAAAATCGCGACTATAGAGATAACTTTGAGGTGTTTTTAAGAGCCGTGTTTCGTGATCAAGAATTAAATAACATTCTGCTTGGTGCTGTTGTAGATAGAGCCTTAATTGTTGAATGAGTTTTAAATTAAAAGGTTCGGCAGGTTGAGCAGGATAATCATCTGGTGAAAAATCACGTTTTGGTTGTTCAGGCTTGTCTCTAAAAATATCTTTGAAATTTTTGATTACAGATTGCTGCTGTTGTTTATGTTCTTTTTGAGCTTCTGCGGCTGCTTTGGCCGAAATATATTGAGGATCAAAATAAACTGTTGTGTCATATTCTAAGACTTTCTTTTGATATGTTTTCTCTTGCACCATTTGCTCTAAAATTGTCTGAGAAAATGCAGCATAGGAAAACGAAGTCATGGCCGTTAAATTTTGTGTCTGTGCATTGAATAAATAAGCTTGCATTGGATTATTCACACCAGATTGAAAGGTTTTTATAGTGATGAGAAAGTGATTGTGATTTAAGGTGACAATTTGATCGATCAATTGATTTGTTTGTGTAGCAATGAAATGAGGCTGAATCTGTTGATCATGATTTAGATCGTAAGTACATATTTTAAAATTCTTTACAGGATTTTGTTTTATATGACTTTCAGGGCAATTGTAAACAATAAAATTTTCATTGAGGGCTTTTCTATTCATGTCATCAGACGTTTTAAACCATGTGAATTCTATGCCTGATATATTCGGTGTTAATTGCTGGATATGTTTGTGGGGAAATTCTTCACTATTTGGCGATTTGTAGCCACAGGCATACAGTGCAGATACTGCAATTAATACAGATAATGATTTACCGAAAGTCAACATTGTTATTATACTAAAATCTCTCAATACTCCTTACTCTAAAGCATATCGTTGAAAATACAAACGTTTAAAAAACTAATTCTCTATATTTTTCCATAAGCTTACTTGAAAAATAACGTTTCAGCACAGATATTAATACTGAAATCCCTTCTAAGTATTTTGGTAAGTTTTTGAAAAATATATAAATTAATTCATTATTGCTATTGAAATCGAAAAAAACGTTCCCATTTATTATTCAAGTACAAAATTTGTTGTGAGGAATAACAAGAATGCGATTTGAAAAATTTACGAACCGCCTGCAGCAAGCCTTATCTGATGCACAATCTCAGGCAATGGGTAATGATAATACCGCAATTGAGGGTATTCATATTCTTTCCGCTTTATTGGAAGAACCATCTAATCTTAGTCTTTTGCAACAGTCAGGCGCCAATCTACCTGAGTTAAAAACAAAACTGCAAAAAGCCTTAACAGATGCGCCCAAAATTGGAACACCAACTGGAGATATTAATTTAAATCCAGAAGCTGTACGTGCGCTTAATTTGGCAGATAGCTTTGCTCAAAAAGCAGGAGATGAATTTTTATCTACTGATTGGGTAATCTTGGCACTTGCTGAAACAGGTGCTACCAAAACATTGTTAACAAGCGTAGGTGTCACGACTGACAAACTACGCAAAGCAATTGAAAATATTCGAGGTGGCGAACAAGTTATGGCAAATAACCATGAAGATCAACGAGATTCACTTAATAAATATACCATAGATTTAACAGCACGTGCTGCGGAAGGTAAACTCGATCCTGTGATTGGCCGTGATGAAGAAATTCGTCGGACTATTCAAGTGTTGTCCCGTCGTACTAAAAATAATCCTGTATTGATTGGTGAACCTGGGGTAGGTAAAACGGCGATTGTTGAAGGTCTGGCACAACGTATTATCAATGGTGAAGTGCCTGAAGGCTTAAAAGGTAAGCGTGTTTTATCGCTAGACTTAGGCTCGTTGCTGGCTGGTGCAAAATACCGTGGTGAGTTTGAAGAACGTTTAAAAGCAGTACTCAAGGATCTAGCGAAGTTTGATGGTGAAATCATTCTCTTTATTGATGAGCTACATACGCTTGTTGGTGCAGGTAAGGGTGATGGTGCGATGGATGCAGGTAATATGTTAAAACCTGCATTGGCACGTGGTGAATTACGTTGTGTGGGTGCAACGACACTGGATGAGTATCGTCAATTCATTGAAAAAGATGCAGCTTTGGAACGCCGTTTCCAAAAAGTTTTGGTAGATGAGCCAAGTGTTGAAGATACCATTGCAATTTTGCGTGGTCTCAAAGACAAATATGCAACACATCATGGTGTGCAAATTCTCGACTCTGCAATTATTGCAGCGGCGAAAATGTCACATCGCTATATTACAGATCGCCAATTGCCAGATAAGGCGATTGATTTGATTGATGAAGCAGCATCACGTATTAAAATGGAGATTGACTCTAAACCTGAGCCACTTGACCGTTTAGACCGCCGTTTAATCCAGTTAAAAATGCAATTGGAGGCGGTAAAAAAAGATGCAGATTCAGTCAGCAAAGCTGAAGTTGAGCATTTGGAAAAACAAATTGCAGATGTCGAAAAAGAATATAGTGATTTGGAAGAAATTTGGATTGCTGAAAAGCGTTTAGTGGATGGTACAAATCAGGCGCAAATCGAACTTGATAAAGCCCGTACTGCATTTGAAAAAGCGCAACGTGAGGGTGATTTGGCTGAAGCAAGTCGTTTGCAATATGGGGTGATTCCAGAATTGCAAAAACGCTTGAGTGAGGAAGAGGTAGCGGAAGTCAATGAAGAACCGAAACTGATTCGTACCAAAGTGACTGAAAATGAAATTGCAGAAGTAGTCAGTGCTGCAACTGGTATTCCTGTATCAAAAATGCTACAAGGCGAGCGTGAAAAATTACTCCATATGGAAGATTTTTTACACAACCGTGTGGTGGGGCAGGATGAAGCTGTGGTTGCTGTCTCAAATGCAGTTCGTCGTTCACGTGCGGGCTTATCTGATCCAAATCGCCCAAGTGGTTCGTTCTTATTCCTTGGACCAACAGGGGTGGGTAAAACTGAGTTAACCAAGGCTTTAGGTAATTTCTTATTTGACAGTGATGATGCAATTATTCGTATCGATATGTCAGAGTTTATGGAAAAGCATTCGGTTAGTCGATTGGTGGGTGCACCTCCGGGTTATGTTGGTTACGAAGAAGGTGGTGTTTTAACTGAAGCAGTACGCCGTAAACCATATAGTGTGGTGTTATTTGATGAAGTTGAAAAAGCCCATCCAGATGTATTCAACATTTTATTACAAGTGTTGGATGATGGACGATTAACTGATTCACAAGGCCGTCTGATTGATTTTAAAAACACCGTGATTGTGATGACATCGAATTTAGGTTCAAGTGATGTACGTGAGCTCGGTGAAGGTGCTAGTGATGAGGATGTTCGTATAACGGTGATGAATGCCGTATCACAACATTTCCGTCCTGAGTTTATTAACCGTATCGATGAGTTGGTGGTATTCCACTCGTTGAAAAAATCACAAATTCGTGGCATAGCAGATATTCAATTGAATCGCTTACGTTCACGTTTATCTGAACGAGATATTGGGTTGAAAGTCGATGATCAGGCCTTTGATATTCTGATTGATGCTGGTTTTGATCCTGTATATGGTGCACGTCCCCTTAAACGTGCGATTCAACAACAGGTTGAAAATCCATTGGCTCAGCAAATTCTTGCTGGTCAATTTACAGCAGGTGATACCATTTTAATCAGTGCTGAACATGGTCAACTTAATTTTGGTAAATTAAAATTAAGTTAATTTATCTAGCTGTGTAACCAAAGCCAACTACCGCAAGGTAGTTGGCTTTTTTAGTAGAGAAGTATTTATATTTTTACGTGTTATATAGTCAAACCAGCTAGTTACTCATACAAGTGGTTTCCATCAAGTCATTGATCATAAATGAAGCTTATGTTTCTAAATGAACTTTTAGAAATTATTGGTTAACAATTCGTTTTTTGTACTTTTGAATCATAGATGGTTGTTTTAATCATGGGGCGACATGGATGTCACAGTTGGACGGGGGTATAGGACGTACCCCCGTCCATGAGCAAAAACAAAGCACTGCTTTGTTTACAGTGTAAGGTTTGGCAACCCTTACGAAAAGTGAGACATAGCCTACGCAAAGGTATTTAAACTTTGAATATAAGGTATGGTATTGCAAGCTTTAGGACTTTTTAGCGTTCTACATAAGTGTAAGCATTGGATCAAAAGGTAAGTAATCTTAATGGATAACACTTGTGAAGGGGAGATGAGGTTGATTGAGCAGTAGAATGCCACATTAAGACTTTCCGCATAATAGGGAAAACACTACACATCGTAGAATTGATGCAAAGGTTTAAAGCCTGTTTAATCCCCCAATCAAGCATCCAGAGCTATAGGAATGCATAGATTTATAAACCATCCTAAACCACTAATCGGCATAGCCTGGTCTTTTCATCATATTATTTTAATCATCAAATATTTATGTGTATTGATTTAGGTTTTACCTATTATCGGGTTTTTCATGAATTTATTGAAAAAACGGTCAAAAATTGATAGTTTTTTCAGTGAGGAATAATAAGAAAGGAAACGTTGATCATGAGGATCAAAGATAAGGATAAATCTGATTATTTAAAAATATTCGGTTTTCTCTTGATGGCATTCAGTTCGGTAGAGGTATTGGCAGATAAATTAGATGATCAAGATCTTGCAGAGCAATCTGTAGGTGTGGTTAAACTGTCACCTATTATTATTAAAGCTGTAAAGGAAAATGCACAACAACCTGTAGAAGAGCAAAATAATTTGCATAAACAAGTTGCTCAGGAAAGGTCAGATGATGCTAAAAAAGATGAAATTTATTCTACAGTTTTAACTGATTTCGAGTGGCAGAAAAAAGACCCAGATCCAAATCAACCTGGGGATAAATATTTAAAACCACTTGAAAAATATAGAATAAGCGAAGTTGGTTATAATCCATATCAACGCCATGATGTCCGAATTACAACCCAAGATCGCGTTACACTTTATATAGGACATGAAATTGACCCCGTGACTTATAAATAAGTCCGAGGTCTAACATAATTAAACAGGGAAGTGTTTAATTTTCCAGGCTCTATGAATTTTTTGATTACGTTTGAAATCTAAGCCAATAGTTTCATTGGTGATCTCCAGTACATCGAACATTGCATCGATTTCTTCATCCATCTCAAAACCACGGTAGTTATTTGAGAAATACAAAGTTCCCTCTGTAGTTAGACGGTTCATTGCACGTTTAAGTAAAGAAATATGGTCACGTTGCACGTCAAAAGTACCGTAGAATTTCTTTGAGTTTGAGAAGGTTGGTGGATCAATAAAAATCATGTCATATTGTTCATGACCTTCTTTTAACCATTCAAAACAATCGCTTGAGAAAAATTGATGCTGTTCATCAGGATGATCAACCGTTAAGCCATTCAAGACAAAGTTTTCTTTAGACCAGTTTAAATAAGTATTGGATAAGTCAACACTTGTGGTACTTGCAGCACCGCCTAAAGCAGCGTGTAGGCTTGCTGTAGAGGTATAACTATATAGGTTAAGGAAATGTTTTCCTTTAGCTTCAGCTGCAATGCGCAGACGCATTTGACGGTGATCTAGGAACAATCCAGTATCCAAATAATCAGTCAAATTGATTAAAATCTTGGCTTTACCTTCTTGAACAATAAAACGTTTAGATGCTGTACTTTGTTTTGCATACTGGGTTTTACCTTCTTGACGGGCACGGGTTTTAATAAAGATCGCATCACGACCTAAACCTGTTACAGCACGTATTGAAGCCAAAGCAAGGTTAAAACGTTTTTTGGCTTTTTCTGGGTCAATGGTTTTTGGTGGTGCATATTCTTGAACATGTAAACGATCACCATACAAATCTACAGCGACATTGAAGTCTGGTAAATCTGCATCATAGAGACGTAAACAGTAAATATTTTCTTTTACAGCCCATTTCTTTAAAGCTTGCATATTTTTTTGCAAGCGATTGGTAAAGTCTTCTGCACCTTCAATTTTTTCAAATTGTTGAGGTTGCCAATCTGCAAGGAAAGGTTTAACCACTGCAGCAGGCTTAATATCACCAAAACGAATGTAAATTGGTAATTTACCATTCATTAAACGTAAAATTTGTGGATTGTTAAACGCCAATACATCTGCTTGTTCAACAGCAGCTGCGATAACCGCAGCATGCTGATTGGGGAAATTCTTTTGTAGAAGCGCGGATAGGCCCAGATACAAAGCTCGGTTAGAAGCCTTTTCCCCTAAACGCTCACCATATGGTGGGTTGGTGACAATAAATGAAGTTTTTCCTTCTGCTTGGAAATCAGGCCAATCGGCTAAAGTTCGCTCTTCAATTTGAATTTGATCCAGTTGTTGCTCAAATCCAGCAGCAATAATATTTTGTTTGGTTGCTTTTACTGCTTCCCAATCTGCGTCATAGGCATAGAATTTAGGCAAAGGTTGTTCTAAGGCAACTTTATGACGTTCAGCTGCTTCAGCTTTAATCGACATCCATAACTCATGGTCATGTCCATTCCAGCCATTAAAGCCAAAACGGCGTACTAAACCAGGTGCACGATCAGTCAGGATCATCAATGATTCAATAATAAAGGTTCCTGAACCACACATTGGGTCGAGAATAATTTCTGGATTACGTTGTTTAAGCTGTGCTTTTTGTAAGATAGCAGCTGCTAGGTTTTCTTTTATTGGGGCATCTGTCATAAAACGACGATAGCCACGCTTATGTAAAGAATCCCCAGATAAATCTAAACAATAGGTGTGTTCAGTTTTTCCAGCAAGTACATATAGTGTAATTTCAGGCTGTTTAATGTCGATACTTGGACGTTTACCTACAGCTTCCATGAAGGAATCAACCACACCATCTTTGACACGTAAAGTCGCAAACTGTGTATTGACTTTAATATCACGTTCTACATGAAGACGAATCGCGAAAGTACTTTGTGGTGCAAAAATAAGTGACCAATCAAAATTGATAGCACCTTCATAAAGTTCTTCTGCAACGTCACGTGCATCATGGGTAAACTCAAGCTCATGAACATGAATCGGTGTCAGTACACGAGAAGCCAAACGTGACCACATACAAACACGGTATGCATCTTCGAGTTTGCCTTTAAAAATTAAACGCCCAGGAAATTTTTCAATATCTTGAATCCCTAAACCTTGAATTTCTTCTTGCAGTAAGGTTTCTAGTCCATCTGCACAGGTAACCCAATATGTAGAAAGACGTGGTTTCGAATTCATGAATATTTCCAAAGACATTAAAAAAGCAATCGCGTATTTTAGCGTATTTTAATGACGAAAACTTATAGAATGGTCTTTTAAGTCCGAAATTTTATAAAAAGTACTAAATTCAGTTAAAAATTTGGTTTTTTTGCTTGAAATATATTCAAATATCAATATGTAGATAAGATCGAATAAAGAATTTAAAAAATGCTTAGTCTTATTGTTTCAATGTTTATTTTTTCGCTGTCTATGTCGATTTCACCAGGACCTGTGAATTTAACTATTTTAACCAGCAGTATGAATTATGGTGTAAAAGCAACTTTTGCATTTATCTCAGGGGCGACCATTGGTTTTACCTTGTTATTGGCATCGGTCTGTTTTGGTTTGTATCAAATGATTGTGGTTTATCCTGTACTTCTTAATGTGATCACGATTTTAGGTACAGTTTTATTGTTGTGGATTGGACTGAATATTCTACGTGCAAAAGGGACAATTATCTCTAGTCAATCCCAAGATGAAGCAAAAATACCGACCTTTATACAAGGTGCGTTAATGCAATGGCTAAATCCCAAAGCATGGATTGCCGCAGTGGCGGGTACAGGGCTATTTTCAACGGGGCATATTCATGCTGTTTTATTGGTTTTTGTAGTGATTTATTTTGTCGTCTGTTATCTATCTTTATTGCTATGGGGGATTGCTGGTGAAAAGTTAGCAAGCTTTTTAAATACAGGAAATCGGGCGCGTTTTTTTAATATCGTGATGGGGCTATTATTGATTTTAATTTCATTGGAAATGTGTTGGCGCTATTTTTATCATTAGAATTTGATTTAAAATTCTTGCGTTACTGAAATCATTTAAGAACAAGAAAAATTTGCATGCAGTATTGCAATTTATATAGATGAATCATCTATGAATAAAGCACACATGTAGTTCTTGATTTATGATGATGAGAGCAAATTTCATGACGGAGTAATTTATAGATCTATTTGACGCTCCGCAATGTGTAGGGCGATTTTTAGAAGGCAAGATTTTAATAGAGAATAATGTGTATGCATTATTATTTCATTTAATGGCGTTATTTTGGTACACAATTTGCTTAATTATCCACCGTATTGGCTCAGAAATTTAATTGAATTTTTAATGAATTAATAAATACGGGGATTTCTATGCAAGATCTTAACAACAGCAGATTTATTGCACATGCAGATGCATTTTCCATTGGGGCATTAATCTTAACGCGATTAAGACGTGTGACAGGGCGCGTTATTGATGTAATGTATTTAGTGGATAATAAAAGCTATGCACAGTATGTGATTGATATGTCATTGGCGACTCAAGATCCAGAATTAAATCGGCATGCCTTGCGCTTACAGCATTTATTAGAACAGGAACAACCAGTTTCTTCTGTGAATATGCTAACAACAACGCAAGTTGAACAAAGCGAGGAAGCATATGTTTCTGGTGCAACAGAAGAAGAAATTTATCAAGCACAAGTTTCACATCACTATATTGGTGCATTGAGATAGGTCGGGCATTAAGCTCTAACTATTGGGTTAGAGCTTGATTGATACAGTGTGATTAAAATTAAAACTCATTTATAGTATTTTTAAGCTGAGGATAAGCTGTGAGACAATCTCTTGAGTTATACGAAATTAAATGCAGAAATTAGCAAATATTTAAAAAACAACCAAATGATTTACGTGGGTACCGCTGATGAGTCGGAACAACAAACTGAACTGCGATTAAGACACTATGATCAAGCAAAGGCTGCTGTGTTTAACCTGTGGATTGAACAGAAAAAATATAAAGAATTGATCTCTTGTGCGCATGGGCGTTGGTATCCTTATGAGGATTTTACTCTGCCATTGGCACAATATTTTGCTGCTCAACAGGATTTGCCACATTTAAAATTTCTTTGTGAACATGAGATCCGCTTTCGTTTAGAAGATACCTTAAAGTGCTTAAAACGTGTAAAAGAATATGATGTGACATTAAGCAATATAAAAATATTGGAATATCAATTGCATGATTTTGATCCACAAATTTACCATCCAATAGCAGAATTACTTAAATGGCGTAATCAATCCTTGCTGAGAATAGATGCTTATATCAAGCTTTTAAAAGATCAATCAGATATTGATTACATCAATATAATTCAGCAACTTCGAGAAAAATTAATGAACTTAACGCTCAAACTGGCAGACTTAAAGCAGATCAAATTTAAAATTTGATCGCTGACTTTTATGACTATTTGTCCAAAACTTCAACTGCCAAAGAAAAAGAAAATCTGTATAATACGTTAACTTAACCTCTAAGGAATCTCTCATGCACTTGGCGGCATTGCATACACCGAGTCAGATTCAACTCAATAATGACGGAAACTTAAAGCATTTCCTCACCATCGAAGGTCTTTCTAAAGCAACCCTCACTAAAATTCTAGATACAGCCCATTCCTTTATAAATGATCAAAATCAACTGATAACGACACCACTTTTAGAAGGTCGTACAGTGATGAACTTATTCTTTGAAAATTCGACACGTACACGAACTACTTTTGAAGCGGCTGCAAAACGGTTATCTGCAAATGTATTGAACATTGATATCGCACGATCAAGTACTTCAAAAGGGGAAACATTGCGCGATACGCTATGGAACCTCGAAGCGATGGCAGCAGATATTTTTGTTGTACGCCACTCTTCATCAGGTGCAGCACATTTTATTGCTGAAACAGTTTGTCCGCATGTTGCAATCATCAATGCTGGAGATGGGCGTCATGCTCATCCAACTCAAGCAATGTTAGATATGTTAACCATTCGCCGTGAAACGAAAAAGAATTTTGAAGACATTAGTCTGGCGATTATTGGTGATATTAAGCATTCGCGTGTTGCACGTTCAGATATTGCAGCTTTGCAGACTTTAGGTTGCAAAGATATCCGTGTAATTGCACCAAATACTTTGCTTCCGTGTGGTTTTGACGAATATGGTGAAGGTGTTCGCTTGTTCAATAAAATGGATGAAGGCATTAAAGACTGTGATGTGATCATTACTTTACGTATTCAAAATGAACGTATTGATTCACCAGCTTTGTCGTCACAAGCTGAATTTTACAAAATGTATGGTTTAAATAAAGATCGTCTTGCCATGGCTAAACCTGATTGTATTGTTATGCATCCGGGACCGATGAACCGCGGTGTAGAGATTGATTCTAGTATTGCTGATGGTGCACAGTCGGTAATTTTGCATCAAGTGACCAATGGTATTGCAGTGCGAATGGCTGTTTTGGCTTTGGCAATGCAAGGTCAGTTGCAAGAGAAAGGTTTGTTAGAAGCAATTGCGGTTTAAGGTGAAGGATAAAGTCATGAGTAGTGTAAAAATTGAAAATGTACGTGTCTTAGACCCAATAAAAAAAACTGACACTGTACAAACGGTTTATGTTGAACATGGAAAAATAGTCGAATCATCTGCCAATGTTGTAGATACAATTGACGGACAAGGCAAATGGTTGATACCCACCATGGTGGATTTGTGTGCACGGTTACGCGAGCCAGGTCAGCAACAGCATGGTACCTTGAAGTCAGAAGGTAAAGCCGCACGTGAAAATGGTATTTTGCATGTATTTACCCCACCTGATTCAAAGCCGATCGTGCAAGACAATGGTGCTTTGATTCATGGACTGGTAGAAAAGGCCATGTTAGACGGTGGTATTCATTTACAAGTGATTGGTGCACAAACCCAAGGTTTAAATGGTAAACAACCCGCAAATATGGCAGGTTTAAAAAAGGGGGGGTGTACTGCTGTTTCAAATGCCTATGCTACTTTTAAAGACGATGATGTGGTTCTGCGTACCTTGGAATATGCGGCTGGTTTAGACATGACTGTAGTGTTTTATCCAGAAGAGCACCAGATCGCAAAAGATGGTTGTGTACATGAGGGGTTTATTGCCTCACGTCAGGGATTACCAATGATTCCAGCACCGGCTGAAACAGTTGCTATTGCGAAATACCTATTGATGATTGAAGCGACAAGCGTCAAAGCGCACTTTGGTTTGCTTTCAAGTGGTGCATCTGTAGAGTTGATTAAAATTGCAAAAAACAAAGGTTTGCCAGTGACAGCAGATGTTGCAATGCATCAATTGCATTTAACAGAGCACTTAATTGATGGTTTTAACTCTTTGGCACATGTGCGCCCACCATTACGTGCTGAAAAAGATAAAGAATTACTGCGCCAAGGCGTCAAAGACGGTGTGATTGATGCGATTTGTACGCATCATGAACCTTTGAGTGGTTCTGCGAAATTAGCGCCTTTTGCCGAGACTTTACCTGGTATTAGTGCATTTGATACCTATGTGTCTTTTGGGGTGCAATTGGTTCGTGAAGGTTTGTTTGAGCCTTTAGAATGGGTTGAAAAAGTCACGCTCGCTCCTGCAAAAGTGGCCAATATGACGGATCGTTGGGTAAAAGAATCGGGTTGGGCTTTGGTTGATCCAGATTTGGAATGGGTTGTTAACAATGACAGTATTTTATCTCATGGAAAAAATACGCCATTAATCGATCAAAAAATGATTGGTAAAGTGCTCCATACTTTTATTGGCTAAGATGTAAATTTTACATAAGCCTAAAAAAGTAAACAAAAAGCCAGCATAAGCTGGCTTTTCAAATAGATATTGAACACATTGCGCTACAAAAAGCTATTATAACTATTAGAATTTAATCACTAGAATAAAAAACGATCAATAAAATGATTATTAAAGTGACAAATACAACAATGAAATCGGAGTGTCCAAAATTATGAATATTATTGAGCTTTTAAAAGAACGGGTGACCACAAAAGTTTTACAGGGTGATCTTCAGTTTCAAGACGAAAAAATCGGTGCTTTAAGTGCCTTTTACCCCATTCTCCTCTCTGTTTTAAAATCAAAACCTGAACTCATTGGCACACTGCAGCAAAATCTAAATCCTCGCTTAAGCGAGATTTTCAGTCATCAACCAGAAACGGTTGCGCATTTTTTAGGCTTGGTTGCGGGCAATGCACCAACCCAAGAAATTGAAACCGCATTAAACCACTCTATTGCTCCAACTTTATCATTGCTTGCGGATCAAGCTGGCTCAGATAGTAAACATGAAATTTTTGATTTTATCAAAGCACAATGGAACAATATTCAGGATGCTTTGCCCGCTTGGGCAACAGGATTATTTGCAACATTAGGCTTAAGTGTAGGTGGTCTTGGTTTCGCAGCCACAACGCAAGCTGCACCCGTGGCTGAGGCTGTTATCCCGCCTGTAGAACCTGTGGCACCGATACCTGTACAAAGTGTATCTCCAACACCAGTACCCCTCGATACGTCTACAATCACAACAAATTCGATCCAAGATGAACCTAAAAAATCCAATTGGTTATTGCCAATTATTGCTTTGTTGGTGATTGCCGGATTGGCCGCATTGTTATTCAAACAATGCAGTAACAAACCACCAGTAGGGGGAGATCCAGTAAGCAGTGGCGCTTCACAAGCTGTTGCTGATTTGCAAGCTGCTGAACTGCAAATTTCTACAGATGCAGAAGGTAAATTAGCAAGTTGTCAGGCACAATCGAGCAGTCAATCTTTATTAGACAGCTTAAAAACCAGTATTGCCTCAGTGTTTGGTCAAACCGATCATTGTCAAGTTACAGCCAGCAGTGCTTATGCCGCTGATTTGCCAGATCAAAATGCTGTAGATCAGGTGTTGGCTAAAATTAAAGGTATTCCAAATATTTCACTGACTTGGATCGGTGATCAACTTACCATTCAAACACCAAATTTAGCGCAAGCACAAAAATTGGCAGATGAGTTAAAAGCTATTGCTCCTAATCTACATATTTCTGTAGAGCAAACAGCCGATGCAAATGCAGCTGCAACAAGCAGTGCTGCAAATGTAGATACAAGTAATTCACAAGCAGACCAAGCACTTTCAAGCATTCAGGCAGATAAAGCCAATGTAAATGATATTGCCGCTGCATTGAATTTACAGGTGATTAATTTTGCGACAGGTTCTTCTGGTATTCCAGAAGCCAATAAAGCGATTTTGGATAAAGCAGCGAATTTGTTAAAACAACTACCAGATGCAAAACTCGTGGTTAAAGGCTATACCGATAATGTTGGGAATGCGGATTCAAACAAAAAATTATCTGAAAAACGTGCAAAATCGGTTGTGGCATATTTGGTTGAAAAGGGCGTACATACCTCACAGTTAACTGCTGAAGGACATGGTCAAGACAATCCAATTGCAGATAATTCAACCAAAGAAGGGCAATTTAAAAACCGTCGTATTGAGTTTGAAGTACTTGGTGCAACGACACCATAATCTTTTAAAGTGGTATGTTCGGTGCTAAAACAGGCTTAAATTGTATAAAAAGCTTCTGAATATCCAGAAGCTTTTTATTTTTTACTCGAAAATTCTTCAATTATTTGGTTAAATGATCCACATAAAAATATGATCGGATAAACAATGAATAAATCATTAAACCCATTATTTATGATTGCTGCGATTTCTAGTACCTTGATGCTGTCAGGCTGTGATTACTTCAAAAAGAAAAAAGATGAAGGTAATGCTGAACTTGCAGAGTGGAGCTGTACCAATCAAGATAATATGAATCAAATTCAAAAATATTTGAAAGATGAGTATTTGCGTGAAGTCGCAGACAATATTAAAAATTCTGGTTATGAAGCTGACCAAGCACTACTTCAGAAAATTAACAATGCTTTAAAGTTTGAAGTGAAGAATGTTCGTACGATAACTGAAGACTCTTCTAAAACCAATCAGTTGGAATGTGAAAGTCAGTTAGTGGTTCAATTCCCGAAAGGCTTACAACAGCGTGCTGAAAATTCATATGCAGAATTTGGGCAAGATTGTGAGGATGGATGTGAAGGTGATGGGTATCGCAGCATACGTGAATATATCGAAGCTGGTGAATCTAAATTGGTACTAGCCAATGATCAGTTGAAAGGCAAGTTTAATTATAATGTTGTGAAAACAGACAAAGATGGCTTAACCCTTGATGTGCTTAATCAGGATGCAGTTATTCAAGGGGTAACTTTTGTTACGGTAAAAGCGGTGCAATACGCAGCCTATATGAAAGAAAATAAAGATATGCGTGAACGCGAGCAGGTCAACCAAATTGAAAATGCAGAGCAAACAGCGCTTGCACAAAAAGCCATGGATATCCGTAAAAAAGAGCTAGATGAAGAAAAACTCAAACAAGTCGATCGTTTAAACCAGACTTGGGATAGTTTGAGTGATGAACAAAAAGAACAGTTTAAGCAAGATCAAGCAGAATGGTTTGAAAAACGTGATGTTGATTGTAAAGTCATTTCACAGAAAAGTTTTGGCGATATTCCAGATAGCGAAATTGAAACCTATCAGCAACAACGTCAATATTGGGATGATGCGATGTCTCAGCAAAACAAAGAGATGCAATATACCAAGTGTTTTAATAAACGTACCGCTGAGCGAATTATTTATTTAAACAATGCATTAAATTGATGTAGTTATCAAAATGATCTGAGAGGGATGAATTGATTCATCCCTTTTTTATTGGCATGCTGTAACTATATTTAAAGTTTTAGATGTTGATATGCGTATTAGTATTGTTGGTTCAGGTCGTGTTGCTACACATTTTGCAAAAGCATTGTCAAAACAACATCATATTGTTCAGATTTATAGTCGTGATTTAAACAAAGCACAACGCTTAGCCCAGCTGGTGAATGCTCAGGCTATTGATATTATGCAAGGTATAGATCCTGAAATTGATTTATTGATTATTGCGGTGAGTGACCAAGCCATTGCTCAAGTCATCCAAATGATTCATTCACAACTTTCAGATGTTTTGATTGTCCATACTTCAGGCAGTACCAATCTGAATATATTGACTGAACACCATGTAAAATCTGGGGTTTTTTATCCCTTACAGACTTTTAGTTTTGAACGTGAAGTGGATTGGAAAAATACCCCGTTGTTTATTGAAACGGCTTTACAAGAGGATTTGTCTGCTGTAATGACGCTAGCAAATAGTCTAAGCGATCAAGTTTATCCCTATAATTCAGCGCAGCGGCTGAGCTTACATCTGGCAGGGGTATTTGCTTGTAATTTTACAAATTATTGTTATGACATGGCTAAACAAGTGGTCGATGCACAGCAGGTCGATTTTAATTTACTGTATCCATTAATTTTGGAAACAGCAAAAAAAGCCACTCAAAATGATCCTGAAACAATGCAGACGGGTCCTGCAAGGCGTGGAGATGTGAATATTTTAAATATGCATCAGCGCATGTTACAGGATATGGGACGGGAAGATATTAAAGATGCCTATACACTTTTAAGCCAACAGATACAGAAAAAACACTCACTTGATTAAGTGAGTGTTTTATCAATCGTATCTTTTGAAATCAATTGAGATTTAGTTTAAAGCAGCGTGATCTGCACCGATTGTGACAATAACACCAATACAAAACAGGCTACAGTAGATAAAAAACCAGATAATCATGCGTTTAAAGGCTTTGTCTGAAATCGAGCTATCAGCATATTGTGGTTTTTTAGGGCTTTTGTCATCATTCATCGCAAAATCTCTTTCTGCTTAATATAGATTCATTATGGATAGAAACGAATTCACACTGTAGATACAAAAAATTAGAAAAAAACTATAACAGATAAGTAAGCAATGATGAATCTGTTATAAAAATTCAGCTTATGTTGCGACTAATTTACCAATAATATGAATCAATTCATTTAATGCATTTTGAATCTTTTCATTCATTTCAAATGAACAATTCATCCGAATAAAGTGATTTTGTTGATTGCTAATATTAAATAAGCTGCTCGGTGCGACACTGACACCGTGTTCTAACATGTGTTGATAGATGTCATTACTATCGACCTGTTCAGGCAATTCAATCCATAAAAAGTACCCGGAAGGATAATAATTGACATGGCATTGCTCAGGTAAATGGGTTTTTAAATAATTAAAATATTGTTTTTTATAGCGTTGTAAGGTGGAACGTAAAGTTTTTAAATGTTTTTCATAATGACGATGGGAGAGATATTCAACCAAGGCATTTTGGATAAATGAGTTGACTGAAAGGGTACTCATAAGTTGAGTGTGCTGAATATGTTCAGAAAATTTACCTGCATAGACCCAACCGATACGAAAACCTGCACCTAATGTTTTTGAAAAAGAAGAACAATGTAGCACCCAATTTTGCTGATCAAAGTACTTCATCGAGAGGGGTTTTTTTTGATCATAGTAAAGTTCTTCATAGACATCATCTTCAATCAAATAAATCTGATATTGGTTGAGTAGCTTCGCCAATTTTAATTTAATTTCATCACTCACAGTAAAGCCAATTGGATTCTGACCATTTAACATCATCAAACACACTTTAATTGGATATTTTAAAATTGCGTGTTCGAATGCATCTAAATCAATGCCATGTTCAGGGTGCTCTGGAATAGTAATTACTTTTAATCCAAGTCGTTCAGCCGCTTGCCATGCACCATAAAAAATCGTCTGTTGTAATAAAATATAGTCCCCAGCTTGTGTAAGTGCTTGCAATGAAAGATTTAATGCATCCAAACCTCCAGAGGTAATCACAATATCAGATGGATCAGTGGGGATGCCTTGCATCGCATATTTCTGTGCAATAATTTTTCTAAGTTGATAATTTCCGGGCGGGAGACTTGGAGTTTGTTCATAGCTACGCCGTTGTCGAGCAAGTTGTCCAAGCGTTTGTATCAGTTTAGCGGAGTAGAGCAACTGGCTATTGGGAAAGGCAGAACCTAAAGGGATAATGTGTTCAGACTGTGTTGATTTCAAATATTTGAAAACAATTGAGTTAATTTCAACTGTTTCATTAATCACATGTAATGTGGTGGGATGATCTGAACTTTGTTCTACCACAAAATACCCTGACTTTTCTTTTGAATAAATCAGGCCTTGCGCTTCGAGCTCTTGATAAGCATTCATCACCGTAATTAGACTTAACCCTGATTGTTGAACCTGTTGGCGTAGTGAGGGTAATTTTTCATGTGCTTTCCACGTCCCATTTTCAATCAATAATTTTAGGCTATGCGCCAGTTGTTCAGATTTATACATAGGTCAATGCAAGTGAGTATTTAAAATAACTATAACAGACGCAATCAGTACAGCTCTATCTGTTATATATTTTTTCTAAAATTTTGTGGCTATATTTCTTTTTGATTTCTTTTCAAAATAGTCGCACGCGATGCAGTATAGAATGAGGCAGGGATATGTTTGTTACGACTCAGTTGAATGTGCTCACACAAGTTTTATTTGAGCATGGTTGCTCTGAAAAGGTGATAGAACAACTCAATCAAAGATTTGTAAACTTAGAAGCAACATTGTTGCGTGCCAAAGTCTTACGTGAATTTTCAAAAAAGAAAAGTACAGCGATTATCCAATCTGCAATTGCTTCAAATCATTTAAGTCTGGCTTATTTGTTTTCACCGTTTATTTTGGCGAATTTAAATCAAACAGTGCTTTACTCAACACTTTTTACGGCACAGGTTCAAGATATTTTAAAACCTTATTATCAGGTTGAAAAAACCATGAACTTGACCAAGGATGATGTCGTTCTAGAAAGTTTAAATCTATTTTTAGATCTACAAGATCAAACATGGGATGCACAGGAATTTGTTTATTTTCAGTTGTTCAAAGCACTGACTCAGGCAGAAGTTTATCGTATCTTTTTAATTACAGATCAACCGATCAATCCAGATTATTTGTTTGAAATAGAATGTTTTTTTAAGGTTCGAATTTTCTTGGTAAATCCCGAAAATGATCAAGATGGTCTAAATCTGCAATTAGATCATCATGATCATAAACTAAACATGCAGAAGCTTTTGTTTAAATATAAAGATGATTTTCATGTGGCTTTATGTCGTAAATTTTCAGAAATGAATGCTAAAATTTTAAATTTATCAGATCTTTATGATCTAGCCGAAGCGCAAAACCTAGTCGAAGATATGTTTTATTCTGAGCATATTTATGAAAAACTATCGGTTTATGCTGAATATATGCAGACCCGATTACAGAACAATGTGTTTAGTCCAAAATTCAAATCTGTGTCAAGTTTGCAAGCTTAGATGCTGAGTATTTGCATACACAACGCTTTATTGAAGTGCTTTATGTATTGTATAAAGATACAACATGAGCCGTGAATACTTAGTTCTTAGGTAAAAGTCTGGTCCAAAGCTTTATATTTTAGCGATCAGATAAGTGTTTTTTGAGATGATCTAAAAAGAGCTTCACTTTTTTTGGAATCTTTTGTTGAGATGGCGTAATTGCATAAAAATAAAGTTGCTTTGAATGATAGTCTTCTAAACAACGAACAATTTTTCCAGCATCTTGATCTTTTTTTGCTAAAAAATCGGGTAAAAATATAATGCCTTGATCTTGTTTACAAAAATCTAAAAGGAAATCGCCACTATTGCATGTCAATTTCGGCGTACAGTAAATAGTTTCTTCTTTTTTATTCTTATTCAGCACAATTTTAGTACTTGAATCGGTTTGTGAATACAACAATAGACTGTGCTGTTTTAACTCATCGATTGTATTGGGTACGCCAAATTTTGCAAAATAAGCTGTAGTTGCATAAAAATGTCGATGATAGGTACTAAACAGGTGGGCATTACGCTGATCAATATCTTGACTGATTCTGAGAACAATATCATATTGATCTTCACTGATATTTAAAAACTTATCTGAAAGAAACAAGTCTATTTTGATGTTGGGATACTGTGTCATAAATTTAGAAATGATCTCGGTAAGATGCGCATGTCTAAATGAATGAGGTGCATTGATTCTGAGTTTACCCTCGGGATATTTCTGGTCGTGGGTAAAGTCACTGGTTGCCCATTCAAACTCACTCATAATGACTTTAGAGTGTTGATAAAATTTTTCACCTGAATGAGTTAAATCCATTTTGCGGGTATTGCGGATGAACAGGACCGTATTAAAAATAGTTTCCAAATGGCAAATTCTTTTCGCAACTTGATCTCTAGTAATGTTTAAGTGACGTGATGCACTGCTGAAATTTCCATATTCAACGACACTAATAAAAGTATTGATACAGTCTAATTTATCCATTTAATTTTAAAGTACTCTTCACTTGAATGATTAAAGTAACGCATCATCCTATGCTGATCAATCATTGTATCTTTTTAGGATACAGTTTGTATTTAAAATAGTGTCTAGTGGTTTACGTGTATTTTTGCTTTTATATAAATTCCTTTATAAATGTGTTGCGAATCAAAATGAATAAAGCATTTTTAGAACAACTTACACCTCAAAACTGTCAAATCATCTTTATTGATCAACAACCACAAATGGCTTTTGGCGTACAGTCAATTGATCGTCAAACTTTAAAAAATAATGTGGTGGGATTGGCTAAAGCCGCTCAGGTTTTTAATATTCCAACCACCATTACAACAGTAGAAACAGAAAGTTTTTCAGGGCACACTTTTCCAGAATTATTAAATGTGTTCCCTGAAGCCCCTTTACTCGAAAGAACCTCTATGAACTCATGGGATGACCAAAAGGTTCGTGATGCATTGGCAGCCAATCATCGTAAAAAAATTATCGTATCGGGTTTATGGACTGAAGTTTGCAATATTACATTCGCTTTTGGTGCAATGCTGGAAGGTGATTATGAAATTTATATGGTTGCCGATGCTTCAGGTGGAACTTCAAAAGAAGCACATGATTATGCGATGCAACGGATGATTCAAGCAGGCGTGGTTCCTGTAACCTGGCAACAAGTTTTACTTGAGTGGCAACGTGATTGGGCACATCGTGAAACTTATGATGCAGTGATGGACATTGTGCGTGAACATTCGGGTGCATACGGTATGGGCGTAGATTATGCATTTACTATGGTACATAAAGCGCCAGAAAGAACCACAACGCAACATGAAGTTATTGCACCTGTGTCAGCAAAATAAACCTTATGGATATAAATATTCATCTACATGGAGATGATCATGACAGATGTACAGTTAATTCTTAAGAACGGCAAAATTACCACGCTTGACCCGAAACAGCCTGAAGTGGATGCAATTGCGATTGCTGACGGAAAAATGTTTGCCACAGGTGATGAAAATAGCATCATGAAGTTGGCCAACGACTCGACAAAAGTGATTGATTTAAATGGTCGTCGCGTTATTCCCGGTTTAAATGACAGCCATCTCCATATTATCCGTGGCGGGCTTAACTATAATATGGAGTTGCGTTGGGAAGGGGTTCCGACTGTTAAAGATGCTTTAAGCTTACTCAAAGAGCAGGCAGAAAATACGCCAGCACCACAGTGGGTACGTGTTGTCGGTGGGTGGACTGAATTCCAATTCGCAGAAAAGCGTTTACCAACTTTAGCTGAAATCAATAAAGCTGCACCTGATACCCCAGTTTTTATTCTGCATTTATATGCAAGTGCAATGCTGAACAGAGCAGCATTAGATGTCTTAGGTTTTAATAAAGATACTCCTGATCCACCCGGGGGCAGAATAGAACGCAACGAAAAAGGCGAGCCAACAGGTTTATTATTGGCAACGCCTTCTGCTGCAATTTTGTATTCAACACTGGGCAAGGCACCCAAATTACCCGTCGAAGATCAAGTGAATTCTACCCGACATTTTATGCGTGAGTTAAATCGGCTCGGTGTCACTTCTGCGATAGATGCCGGAGGGGGTGGGCAAAACTATCCAGATGATTATGCAGTGATCAATCAATTGCATGAAAAAGATCAAATGACCGTTCGTATTGCTTATAACCTCTTTGCACAAAAAGCTGGTGAAGAGTTAGAAGATTATCAACGATGGACAGAAATGACGTTTCCTGGCGATGGTGATGCATTATTGATGATGAATGGTGCGGGTGAAAACCTGACTTGGTCAGCTGGTGATTTTGAGGATTTTTATGATCCTCGCCCAGATCTTCCAGAAAAAATGGAAACTGAATTAGAAGCTATTGTTGAACATTTGTCTGAGAAGAAATGGCCGTTTCGAATTCACGCCACCTATGATGAAAGCATTAGTCGATTGCTCAATGTTTTTGAACGTGTCAATGGTAAAAAGCCATTTGAAACCCGTTTTATTATTGACCATGCAGAGACGGTTTCAGAAAAAAACATAGAACGGATTGGTGCCCTCGGTGGAGGAATTGCCATTCAACACCGTATGGCGTATCAAGGCGAAATCTTTGTTCAGCGTTATGGTGCCGATGCAGCCAAAGACACGCCTCCGGTAAAAAAAATGCTTGAGTTGGGTGTACCAGTGGGCGCTGGAACAGATGCGACGCGTGTTGCATCATACAATCCTTGGGTCTGTTTGGCATGGTTAACCACAGGTAAAACCGTGGGTGGTTTTACTTTATATGATGAGAAAGACTTACTTGATCGTCAAACAGCGTTAAGACTATGGACCAAAGGATCTGCTTGGTTTTCAGGCGAGCAAAACCATAAAGGCGCTTTAGTCGCAGGGGAACATGCGGACCTAGTTGTACTCTCAGATGACTATCTCACTGTTGAGGGCGATGAAATTCAATTTATTGAATCAGTCATGACGGTGATGGACGGTAAAGTGGTCTATGCGGGTGCCGAATTTAAGCAACAAGATCCACCGATTCCACCCGCATCGCCTGATTGGTCACCAGTCAAGCGATTTGGCGGGCAGTGGCGCCACTCTGAAAATCGTAATGCGCCTTCCTTACAACCCTTACAAAAAGATTCAGCAGTGTGTGCATGTTCTAGCAGCTGTGGCATGCATGGACATTCGCATGCATGGATGCTTGATGTTCCTATCAATGATCAGGATAAAAAATCATTTTGGGGCGCATTAGGCTGTTCTTGTTTTGCTTTTTAAAACCAACCTAAAAAATTCCATCTGGAACTAGGTGGAATTTTATTGGGGGAGAAATTTATGAAAATCTATCTGATCTCTTTGGCCGTTGGGTTGTTGGTTGGCGTGTTGTATTACCTATTAAATGTGAAATCTCCAGCCCCTCCTTTTGTGGCCCTATGCGGTTTATTGGGGATGGTTATTGGCGAACAACTCATGCCAATGATTAAAAACTTATTATCCTAACGATAGGGTGATGCAATAGCAGGAGAAAGGGGCAAATGATGCAATTCAGACTAAGTAAGTTATTGAGCTTCAATGCAGGCTATGTCGATACTGCAAGCTTTCTCGCATTGCATGGCTTATTTTCTGCCCACGTGACAGGTAATTTTGTAACATTAGGCGCGGCTTTAGTCTCCGAGAGTCAAACAGGTGCTTGGGCTAAATTGGCAGCACTACCGATGTTCTGTATTACAGTTTTATCGGTCAAATTGTTGGATCAAAAGTTTATCCGACATCAAAACAGTTCATATGCGTTTTTTCTAAAACTGATGTTTTTGCTTTTTAGTATAGTCGCCGTATGTTCCTACTTTTATTTGCCTTTTCCGAAATACGATACCATCATGAGTTTCACTGTAGGCATGTTGTTGGTGGCGGCTATGGCGATTCAAAACGCGATGCACCGTATCCATTGGACGAAAGAATCACCAACAACCGTGATGACGGGTGCTACAACACAATTGATGTTAAATATTGCTGAGCTTTTTTCCAAACCTTCTCAGGAAAAAAGACTGCAAATTCGACAGAGTATTGTTGCAATTTTTCCAACCATGTTGAGTTTTGCACTGGGATGCGCAGTTGCCGCAATCGTATATAAATTTGCACTACTGTGGTTATTTTTGCTTCCCCCAGTTTTATTGCTGATGATTTACATCAATCGGGATAACTATAAAAAAGCTTAGGTTTTGACAGGTCCTAATTCTAATTAATTATTGAATGACGAGTAGAACATGGAAAATATACAAACGACGCCGCCGAGTGGGTTTTGGAAAACATGTCGAGATCCTTTGTTATTGACAATTGTGGGTGGCGCAATTGATACCATTGGCTTTATCGCACTGTTTGGTTTTTTTACTGCGCATGTCACAGGAAACTTAGTCTTAGCTGGTGCTGCTTGGGTCAAAGGTGGGCCTGGGATTTGGATTAAGCTTGGGGCAATTCCCTTATTTATTCTGACTGTTGCCATCACCAAATATTGGATTGATCGTAGTGTACAAAAACATACCACCTTAAGTTATTTATTTTTGGGGGAAGCAATTTTTTTAATTGGGTTTATGCTTGCGGGTTTATATTTTGAACCGTTTAAAGATGCCAATAGTGTCACTGTCGCAATTACAGGTGGTTTAGGGCTGATCGCCTTAGCTATTCGTAACACTTCAAGTAAAACCTTAATTAAACATATTAGTCCGAGCACCATGATGACGGGAAATACAACACAGTTAGGTATAGATATTTCTAATTATTTAAGAGATCGGAACCATAGCAATATGCAAAAATTACAGCACAGTTTCAGCATTGTGGTGGGTTTTGTGATTGGCGCATTTTTAGGTGCTTTTTTATATGTGTATCTAGATTTCTGGAGTGTCGCTTTCTTTGTGGCACCCGTGTTGTATCTGTCTTATCTCGCAGCCCAGCAAAGATTTGTCCAACCAAGCCAGTGACTCAATGATGAATAAACGTCAATGAGTAATCATGCTTGATGGAGTTTTGTCATAATTATTGTGACCACGTAGGTGCTTAAAAATTCCCTAAAATATTTATTGGAACAATCGTCTTTTAGTTAAATCAAGCCTTGATTGATTTAACTCGCATTCATCATTCACATTTTTGAGAAATCCAAAAATTAAACCATGTTTTGTCGAATAGCAAAACCAGCATCTGTCATTTATTTAAATTATGGACTTTGCAAAATTAAGGTAAACCTATGTCAAATTTGATAAAATTTACAATTTCTCTTGTTTCATTGCTCAGTATACAGTTACATGCTGCTCAATACAGCTTAGACAAAAATAGCCCTTATTTGTTTGGTGATTGGCAGGGGATGCGGACTGAACTTTTAAAGCAAGGCATTAAATTAGATGCAAACTTGATTGTAGACAGCGCTTATTTAGTTGATGGTGGCTACAATCCGGGGAGTGATCCTAAATATGCCAGTCAATTTTTAATTGGTTCAACTTTAGATTTAGAAAAGCTGGCAAATTGGGAAGGGATGACATTAAGAGCAACAATCACAGCAAGACAAGGACAAAGTTTATCTTCAGAAGATATTTCTGATCCATCCGCACCACAGCTTGCCAATGTTCAAGCAAATTATGGTCGTGGCAACAGTAAAAGTCGATTGACCGAGTTTTCTTTGGAGAAAAACTTTAAAGAACAGGGGCTCAGTATTAAATTAGGGCGTTTGGGAATGGGTACAGATTTCAATGTGATGTCTTGTGAATTTCAAAATAATTCATTTTGTGCTGCGCAAATGGGAAAATGGCAAAGCGGAATTTGGTATAACTCTCCAATTTCTCAATGGGGTGTTCGTTTAAAATATCAATTTCACCCAGAACTCGCCTTACAAATCGGTGTTTATGAATATAACCCTCAAAATGCTTTAGAACGGCATGGCTGGAATCTGAGTACCCATCAAGCTGATGGTATCACTATTCCCATAGAGATGATCTGGCGACCGAAATCATTGATCAATGCATTAGCAGGAACTTATCGTGTAGGGGCTATGTATAACACTGCAGATGAAACTAAAAATCAAAAGGATATACGGACGGGGCAGCAACAAAATCATACCTATGGCGCTTGGTTTAATTTTGACCAGCAACTTACTTCAGTTGGTGTAGGAAAGCAGGGCTTACACAGTTTTGCAAATTTTACATTCCATAGCCGTACCACCAACAAGGTGGATCAGTCTCAACAGATCGGTCTAAAGTATTATGGGGTGATAACCAGCCGAGCTGAGGATAATTTGGGTTTTGCGCTTAATCGTATTCATATCAATAATCGTTTTGCAGATGATAAGAAACAATTTAATGCTGATGCCGAATATAATATTGAATTAAATTATAGTTATTATCCAACAAAATGGCTGATGTTACGTCCAAGCCTGCAATATATTGTTCATCCTAGTGCAACACATGATATCAACAATGCTTGGGTCTTGGCATTGGGGACAAAGCTTAACTTTTAGAATCAAGAATAGTTAATTAAATTTTATCAATGCATACTGATGTTACGAACACTAGGTATTTATCTATATTGATTATAGATGGGTTTATATACTGCTTGATCCATGCTTATGCCATATAATATAAGGCAATAAAAAGCCGAAAATAATTCAAAGTATTCTCTTAAATAGAAAATGAAGACTGATTTATTTTTAGTAAAACCACCTTACACAAGCATCTGCTAAAAGTTGCGTAGTATCGAAGCTTACATTTAAAATTGGAGATTGAATGGCGTGTAAGCCCAAGGGAATTTCTGTACAGGCTAAAATAATTGAACCTGCACCTACATCTATAAGCCGTTGACTGAGTTCTTGAAAAATGATACCTGCTTTTTCTGATTCATTCCGTTTTACAGCATAAACTGCAGGCATAAATTTTTTTTCAATTTCTTCTTCAGAATTCATTACATAAGGGATGTTATATTTACTTAATTCACGTTGATATAACTCGGTAGAAAGGGCGCCTTTGGTTGCTAAAATTCCAACTTTATCACCATATTTATAATGATCCAAAATCTGTTGTACAGTAATTTCAATCATATTTAAGATTTCAATATTGGTCTGTTGTTGTAAGTCAGCATGCCAAAAATGTGCGGTGTTACATGGAATTGCCACTTTAGCAACACCACTACGTTCTAAAATTTTTAAACCATGTAACATGGCTTTGAAAGGACTTTCACCTAAGTTTTTAAGTGCAAGTTGTCGGTCAGGAATTCCACCATGATTCCAAACAATAGTTGGAATATGTTCCTGATCTTTAGTTGCAGGGCTTGCATCGAGCAGGCGCTGTTGAAAATCAACTGCAGCACCTGGCCCCATGCCACCTAGGATTCCGAGCGTAGGAAATTCTGAAAAATCAATCATTTTACAAGCGGTATGCGTCTTTGTGAGAGAATGCTTTACGGTACCCAAATAAGCCTACAGCACCACCAGTATGCAGAAAGATCACTTTATCGTTTTTAGTGAAATAACCTTGGCGAATTAGGCCTACTAAACCTGCAAAACCTTTACCTGAGTAAACTGGGTCAAGCAAAATACCTTCAGTTCTGGCAAGGAGTTCAACAGCTTCAACCATGCTGTCTGTTGGGATACCGTAACCATCGCCAACATAGTCACTATTTGCCACAACTTTTTCACGTGCGATAAGATCAGCACTCAAACCAAGATGTTCTAAAGTTGAGCGAGTAAGTTTATAGACGTTTTCTTCTTGTTTAGATTTTTCAGCACGAACGCTGATACCTAACACAGGTAAGTTAGAATTTGTTGCAACAATACCCGCTAAAAGACCTGCTTGAGTTCCAGTACTCCCTGTTGCATGTACAAGATGAGTTGGGGCAAGTTGGATCTGGTTGAGTTGGTTAATTAATTCAATTGCAGTAGATACATAACCTAAAGCACCAATAGCGTTTGAGCCTCCACCTGGAATAATATAAGGGCGTTCACCTTGTGCTTCTAATTCTTTTGCTTTTGCTTCTAAAGCAGCAGCCATGTCTGTACCGCCAGGAACAACTTCAATTGATATGGCACCTAAAATTTCGTCCAGCAATAAGTTCCCATTGTTGTAATATTCATCTGCAGCATCACTGACGCGTTGTTCAAGTAAAACAGATGCTTTTAAGCCGAATTTATTTGCTGCAGCAATGGTTTGACGAACATGGTTAGATTGAGTTGCACCTTGAGTAATCACATGTGTTGCGCCTTTTGCAATTGCATCGCCTATTAGAAATTCTAATTTACGGGTTTTATTTCCACCAGTAGCAAGACCTGTTGCATCATCGCGTTTGATATAAATTTCAGGACCGTTTAATGCTTTGGTTAAGTTAGGTAAAAACTCAAGAGGAGTAGGTGCATGAACAAGTTTAACGCGGGGTAAATGACTTAATAACATAAAAGTGTCCTGTAGATTTAGTGTATGTAATCAATCATGCGGTTAACTTCTTTGCGCATAATTTCTAAAATATGTTTTTTGGCTTCAATGAATTCTGGCTGTGGAGCAATATTTTCAATCGTACGTGTATGGGGTAAATTGACTTGAATATCTTCTGCAATACGCCCAGGATGTCCTGCCATTAAGATAATGCGATCTGCTAAAAGTAAAGATTCGTCTATATCATGAGTGACAAATAAAACGGTCGTTTTGTTATCTTGCCAAAGCTTAGTTAATGTTTCCTGCATCAAAATACGTGTTTGAGCATCCAAAGCACCAAAGGGTTCATCCATGAGTAAAATTTTTGGTTTCATGACCCAAGCACGGGCAAGTGCAACACGTTGTTTCATCCCCCCTGAAATTTGCCAAACGCGATGATTTTCAAATTTTTTTAAACCTGTTTTTTCTAAGTAATATTCAGTTTGTTCGGTAATGTATTTAGGCTCTCCCTTTAATTGCTTAAGGGGAAAATAAATATTTTCTTTCACTGTAAGCCAAGGGAATAATTGTGCTTGTTGGAATACAACAGCTCGATCAATGCCTGGTGCTGAAATAGGTTGACCATCTACATAAATGTTACCAGAGCTAGGTTTTTCAAAACCTGCAAGTAAGTTCAAAATAGTTGATTTACCGCAGCCAGATGGACCAAGTAAACAAACGAACTGACCCTCAGAAATTTCTAAGTTAATGTCTTTTAGAACCGTATTTTCAGATTTGTTTTGCTTGAATGTTTTTTGAAGATTATTTAGCTGAATAAATGTTTGAGTCATTATACTTTTCCTGTCCAAGGTGCCCATTTTTGCTGTGCTTTTACAATGAGCCAATCTAAAATAAAGCCAATTGTTCCAAGTAAAATAATACCGACAATCACAACATCAGTACGTAAGTATGAGCCCGCGTTAATGATCATCCATCCTAAACCTGACGTTGCAGCAACCATCTCAGCCGCAATTAATGAGGTCCAACCAATACCAATCGATAAGCGAATCGTGGTGAAAATTTCAGGAAGTGAAGAGGGTAAAATGACACGAAATAAGATTGATGCTTTTCCTAGTCCCATTGTTTGTGCAGCTTGAATTAAACCCTGTGGAACGTTTTGGCTTGCTGCAGTTGCGCCAACAATTACACTAAGTAAAGTAGCAATAAAGATTAGGAAAAATTTTGATGCCTCACCAATCCCCAACCACACAACAACTAATGGGATTAAAGCAATTTTAGGAATAGGGCGTAAAAATTGTACGAATGGATCTAAAATGGCATTGAGTACAGGACTACGGCCCATTAATAACCCCAAAGGAACACCAATAATAATGGCAATGAAAAATGCAAAAAATGCACGTGCCGTACTCACTAAAATGTGTTGATAAAATGGAGCATCTCGATAACCGTTTTGAAATAAATCTAAAACTGTATCTACTATTTGTAAGGGGGATGGCAATAAAATGGGTGACACAAGTTTAAAGGTACACACAAGCTGCCAAATAACAACAAAAGTGATTAGTGATAATGCACTAATTACTTTTGCTTTAAACGGGTTCAACTGACTCATTCTATAACCTTATTTAGTTGCTTCGATAAGGTATTTACTGTCGATATTGGGCGCATAACTTTTTGGAACATCAGACTGTTTTAGCTCGCCGATACCGACTAAAAATTTAGCAATATCTTGAGTTGCTTTTGCCAAGCCTGAGTTTTCATCGTTTGATGTTGTACCTAGGTACTTTTCAGATGCTTGATCTTTCAAAGGAATGTAATCAATACCTGCCAATGTAGTTTCAACTTGCTCGTATGGAAGGTTTAAGTATTTAGAAATTTTTTCAGAAGCTAATTTCGGATCTTTTTTATATTCATCAACTTGTTCTTGGTATGCTTTTAAAAACTTAATCACAAGATCGGGGTGTTTTTCTGCAAACTCTTTGCGGACAGCGAAGTTGTTATAAACCAAAATGCCTTGTTCATTTAGTGTCGTTGTACGATAAATCTCTTTGCCACCTTGTTTTTCTAATTGTTGTGTAAATGGGCCCCAAACATAGGCAGCATCAATATCGCCACGAGTCCATGCAGAAACAATTTCAGCAGGTTTAAGTGGTAATAATTTGATTTTTGATTTATCAATTTTATTTAATGTAAGTGCTTGTTCTAATGCATATTGTGCAGTTGAGTTTGCAGGGAAAGCAACTTTTTTACCCACTAAGTCTTGTAGAGTTTTAATTTCAGGTCGAACAATCAAACGCTCTGCACTTGAAATTAGACCCTCTAAGCCAATGACTTCAATGGGTAATCCGCGAGTGATCCCTGCAACAGCAGGACTTGAACCAAAACGGGCGATATCAATTTCATTGGCAGCAAAGTAATTAATCACATCTGCTCCCGATGCAAATTCAACCCACTTAATTTTGGTGCCTAAAGCTTTTTCAAAATCTCCGTCGGCTTTACCTAGGACCCAGACACGGGGACCACCACCCCAAGCAAAACGGACCTCTTGTGGTTGTTCTGCTGTTTGTGACGCTTCAGCTTTGGGTTCATTGTTTTGTGGCGATTTATTTCCACAACCAACTAAAAGTGTAAAACTGAGAATACCGAGGGACAAAGCCAAATTTTTAAAATGAAAACCTGTTGTATTCAACATTTTTCTTTCCAGTGTTTTTGAAATTTCTCCGATCTTAATGAGAATTTTAAATTAATAAAAATATGAAAAAATGGAATAGTTATATATAAAATAGATGTTATCTTTATGAATAAAAAAGAAATATTTATAGTTTTTAAAAGTAAAGATTATACCTTGTAGTCAAATTTTTAAGATGATGTGCTTTTAAAGCATAGGTAGAAATTTGATTATAAAATCATTTATTTAAATAATTGATGATCACATTCTGATTACTTCAAGTAAAAAATATCAAAAATACACATGCTGGTTTTCGTATTGATAAGTACTTTCGGACCAAGCCTATAAGTTTAATTAAAAAGGGTGATTAAAATGAGAATGATCAATTAACAAACAAACTAAAATTTGGTTTGATTAACATTCATTTAACTTATCTAACTAGGTATATGAATTTTAAACCATTATTAGATTAGGAGGTAATGAACATGTGCTTGATCAAAATTGTGGAATATTAAAGCCAATCAGTTACGCACAAAAAATGTATAAGTAATTAGCCTCTCCATTAAAAATATATTATTGAATATATCTTTAGTGATGGCTTTATAAAATGAAGTCAGGTGACTTTAGCTTAAATTCTTCTTTAATGATGATAATTTTAATATAATAGGCAAAATTTTTGTTAGGTTTCATTTGTGACAGCACAAAAAATTCAAAGTATTGCATTGCAGCGATTCGCAAAACAAGGCTTTACTGCAACATCAATGAATGAAATAGCCGAAGACGTTGGCATTAAAAAACCCTCTATTTATGCACATTTCAAAAATAAAGATGATTTATATTTGAGTCTAATTCCGATTATGATTAATCATGAACTGACTTATGCAAAAAATACATTAACTGGTGGAGAAAATTTTCATCAACAACTTTGTGCGTATTTCTGCAGCATAGGTGAACGATTTGATGCTTCATATGATGTACAATTTTGGATGAATGCGCTCATTAACCCACCACAGCATATTTATGATCAAGTGATTGATCCGATGCATATATTTATGGATGATTTGGAGAATATCTTTAAAAACGTATTCCCTGAAAATATAGAAAACAAGAAGTTTGATTCAACAACTTTGGCTCGACTGTGCATGTGTTTTGTAGATGCTTTGCAAAGTGAGCTCATTTATGGTGGTAAAGATAAATATAAAAAAAGATTAGATGCGATCTTAAAAGCACTTGAGGTGTTAATCGGTTAAAAGGTGCTAAATATCTAATATTAGATATTTAGCACTATCTATTTTTAAGCATTTTTATGAGCAATTGTATTTAATATAATCATACAAAAAGCACATATAAGTAAAGTTACAGGAAGGACGAGGATATTTTCTGTTGCAAGACTGGCAATAAAACCAATAACTGCTCCGAAACTATATTGAAGTAAGCCAATTAAAGCTGAAGCGATTCCTGCTAAGTGATGTTGTACCTGTTGCATGGTCAGTGCTGTAAGATTACCAAATAAAAGCCCTGTAGAACTAATAACCACAGTCAGTAATAGGGTGTAAGCCCATAAACTTGGTGTATACAGTAACGTTACTAGGCTAAGCATAAGTGTAAAAAACATTAAAATAATAGAGCCTAGCTTTAAAACTTGGTAAGCAGACCATCCTCTATTCAATAACCAAATTGAAAGCTGACCAAAGATGATGAAACACAGTGCATTGAGTGCAAAGAGATAACTATAATGTTCAGGGCTGACTGAGTAATGTTGAATAAAAATATAGGGTGAATTGCTAATGTAGAAGAAGAACCCACCGAGTAGAAAGCCTCCAGCAAGGGTAAAACTGAAATAGCTTTTATTTCTACATAGAAGATAGTAATTTTTGAAAATATTTTTTAGATTTAAGGGTTGTCTATTCGAAAGAGCTAATGTTTCTGGAACAGATATACTACTCCACACCAATAACATAAAAGATAGTAAGGCTAATGTATAAAAAATAATATGCCATGTGCCGTAGTTCAAAAGTTGACTTCCAACCAAAGGGGCAATGATTGGAATGACCATCATGACTTGCATTAACACAGAAAAATGGCGAGCTGCATCTTGCTCATTACAAATATCGCTAATAATTGCTCTAGGTGTGACCAGACCAGATGCAGCACCAATGGCTTGAAGAAAGCGTGCGAACAATAATAGTTCAAGTGAAGTTGCGACTGCTGCGAGCAGAGAACCCAAAATAAAAATAATTAAACCAATTAATAATGGAATTCTTCGACCAAAACGATCAAGAAATGGTCCATATAAGCCTTGGCCAACAGCTAAACCTACTAAAAAAATTGATAATGTTTGTTGGATTTGACTGGTAGATACCTGTAATGAGGTCGCTATCACTGGAAATGCGGGCACATAAATATCAATTGCTAAGGCATCTAAAGCAGTTAATAGTGAGAGTAATATGATAAATGAAGTACTCATTTTGTGAGTCTGTAAGTGACCTTGCATAAATTTCACCCAAGTTTGTATAATTAAAACTACCTAACGGTAGGTAGTTTATTTTTGTTTGTTTTTAAAATCAACCAAAATACGATTTTTAATGGAGTTAAAGAGCAGGGCGCCAAAGGTAGCTTTATATGTATAAAAAGAATCCTTACTGAATAATCTTTTAAAATGAACCAACTATCGTCATTAAATTACAACATATAAAATAATAGTCACGCTGAGTGAATGCTGAAAGTATTAGTCAAAGAGCTTGATGTAAAATTACATGCAAGTAGAGAATGTTGTTTTAGAACCGGTTTCAATTTGTAGTCGTTCAGACTTTGATCTGACAATTATCAATATTTGTTTGAATATCAAAAAATGACCATTATTTAATTGACCTTTAGCCCTGATTTGTTCTCTTGATTCTTATCCGGCTGAATTTTGCGCTGAGTAGATACTATGGCTCGTATGAGGTCTTATATTTATGTTTTGATTGTTTGAATTAATTATTTTTAGAACAAGAATTAACTCGAATAATTACCTAAATTTAGATGTAAAAATAGGGTTAAATAATTAATATTTAACCCTATAATATTTAATTGTAGACTCAGTCTAGTTTTCTTAGATCATTAATTTATTTTCTTAAAAATAAAGTCATTAATCTTATGGCCTGCCTCAATACCACGACGTTCAAACTTGGTTTGTGGACGCCAGTCCGGACGAGGATAGCTATTGCCTTTGCCTGCTAAGTTTTCTAAACGAGGGCGATTGTCTAAAACATCAAGCATCCATTCAGCGTACGGTTCCCAGTCTGTTGCAGCATGGAGTGTACCACCGATTTCAAGTTTTTCTTCAACCAATGGCATACGATCATGAGAAACAAAACGGCGCTTAAAATGACGTTTTTTCTGCCAAGGATCAGGGAAATAAAGTTGAACTGTATTGATACTATTGTCAGGCATTTCTCGTAACACTTGGATTGCATCTGCATCCAAAACACGTAGGTTTTTAACTTCCGCCATACCTGCTTCATAAACACATTGCGCAATACCAGGCACATGCACTTCAATTCCAACAAAATTACGTTCAGGATTGGCTTTAGCCATCAGGACCAAAGAGCGGCCCATACCAAAACCAATTTCTACCGTAAGTGGGCGTTCTGGATGTTCAAAGTGTTGACGTAAATCGCCGACAGGGTATTCCAAAATTAAATCACGATGTTGTTCAAGCGCAGTACGTTGTGAAGTATTGAGCGGTGACGATCTACGCATAAATGTCACAATTTCACGGTGTTCTTGCAAATTGTCTAATTCTACAATTTGTGCTTCAATTTGATCGTTTGACATGATTTAGGCAATACTAGAAATCTAAAAGGCGTATTGTAAGTGCTGAGCTTCGCAAGTCAAATTTTTTATAGAATTTCATTCAATTCTAATAAATTTACGATGAAAACTGGATAAAATAAAATCACTATCGAGCACTGAGTCAGAGAGTATTGCTGTTACTCAATGAGCTGTTATCTTCATTTAGACTTTGTCTAATTAACTCGATTAATTCGCGCGATGCTTTTGGTAGTGCTTTATCTTTTAACCAAATTAGATAAATAGGAACAGAAAGTTGATTGTAGGTATTTTTAAAATCAATTTGGATTAAACGCCCATCATCAATATGTGATTTGACCAATGAATATGGGAAATTTCCCCATCCTAAGCCGATTTCAACCATATCAATCGCTGTTTGTAGATCATTGGTTCGCCAATAAGATGCAGCAATGACCGATCTCAAATCTGCAATATCAAGCGCACTACTCGCAACAACAATTTGCCGAACATTGACCAGATCCTCGATATAAATAGGATGAACTGCTTGATTCATCAAGACATGATTTGCAGATATCGTTGCAACAACAACCTCCATGCTGACCAATTGCAAATGTTCTTGCATTTTAATATGTTGTCCTGAACCCGCTAAACAAATTGTGATTTGTTCTGAATACAGTAAATGCAAAATATCATCTTGTGGTGCAGTAATAATTTCGATATTGAGCAGTGGATATTTTAATGCAAGTTTATCAATAGATTGTAAAAGTTTTTGATTGTTTACATCTGATACAACACCTATTTTTAAAGTACTCTCCAAACCTAAGGACAGTTCATAAGCATGCTTACTCAATTGTTTTAATTGTTCAGAGATGATTCTTGCCTGTGGAGCTAAGGCAAGTGCTGACGCTGTAGGAATCACTTTGCGGGGTGTTCTTTCAAACAGTTGTAAGCCTAATTCTGCTTCAATATTTGCAATACCCATACTGACCGCTGATGGTACTCGATTTAAGGCACGAGCCGCAGCAGAAAATGAGCCTGTATCCAGTACTTTTACAAATAATTCTATATTTTCGCTGGTGAAATTCATAATTGGTATCAGTCAAACTGAAAGCTATTGTCTTTATCTATTATTATAACTGAAATTAAAATAGCTTTTTTAAAAATCTGTTTGGGTAAGTTTATGCAAGGTCTTAAACGTAGAGCAATTTATGTAAGTACCTATGAAATCATTGGATTGGGTATTTCTTCTTTAGGGCTAGCACTACTTTCGGGTACACAATTAACCCATACGGGGCCTTTGGCTTTCCTGATTACCACGATTGCTGTGAGCTGGAATTTTATTTATAACTTGATTTTTGAAGCATGGGAAAAACGCCAAACTTTACGTCAACGTACAGTAAAACGCCGTGTAGCTCATGCGATTGGATTTCAATTAACCTTAGTGGTTTTTCTTATTCCATTGATTGCATGGTGGATGAATATTAGTTTTCTAGATGCATTTTTATTAGATGCGGCTTTAATTGTTATCATTCCAATTTATACCTTTATTTTTAATTGGTCTTTTGATCGATTATTTGGTGTTCCACTTTCAGCTCAAGCTTAAAAATGTAGTTGTTTCTGCTTAAGTTATTTGGCCATTCAATTGAATGGGCAAATAACTCAGGTTTTTTCTAGCCCAATAATTTCTATTTAACGCTTTAAATTTATACGACAGCTGGTGTCGCAACAATAAAGAAATAGCCATTGCTGAACGCTCATAATTTATATAATCACTAGAGTTCATTCGGAAAATTAGGTGTGAGTGATGACAGAGCGTATTAGAGAAAAACTGCAAATTTTAGCAGATGCTGCGAAGTATGATGTGTCATGTTCATCCAGTGGCAGTAACCGTAAAAACAAAGACAGTGGGCTAGGCAATACGGGAGCTGGAATTTGCCATAGTTATACCGAAGATGGTCGATGTGTGTCGCTGCTTAAAATCTTATTTTCCAATGTGTGTATTTTTGATTGCTCATATTGTGTTTCTCGCCGTTCTAACGATGTCAAACGAGCTGCTTTTACGGTACAAGAAGTTGTTGATTTAACCATTAATTTTTATAGAAGAAATTATATCGAAGGGCTGTTTCTCAGTTCAGGAATTTTTAAGTCAGCAGACTATACCATGGAGCGCATGCTACAAGTCGTTAAAAAGCTACGATTAGAAGAAAACTTTAATGGCTATATTCATTTGAAAACAATTCCAGGTGCTTCACAGGAGATTATCCATGAGGCTGGGCTTTATGTAGATCGGATGAGTATCAATTTAGAAATGCCTACTGCTGAAGGTCTTAAAAAGTTTGCCCCTGAAAAAAACCATGATGAAGTGCAAAAAGATTTGGGTATTATTCGCGATCGCTTGATTCAATTTAAAGATGAAAGAAAGATTATAAAAACTGTGCCGAAGTTTGTCCCAGCAGGGCAAACAACTCAAATGGTGGTGGGCGCACATAATGAAACGGATCAGGATATTATCTTAATGGCTGATCGTCACTACAAAGAATTTAAACTAAAACGGGTATATTTTTCGGGCTATATTCCGATTAATGATGAAGAAAAAGCATTGCCTTCGGTGGGTTCAGCACCGCCATTGCTGCGTGAAAATAGATTGTATCAATCTGATTGGTTAATGCGATTTTATGGCTTTGAAGCGAATGAAATTGTTAATGCACAGCATCCAAATTTAGACTTAGATATCGACCCCAAACTAAGTTGGGCGCTACGTCATCCTGAACAATTTCCTATCGATATCAATCAAGCTGATTATCGAATGATCTTAAGAGTCCCAGGAATTGGGGTGCGTTCAGCTAAAAAAATTGTTCAAGCACGTCGCTTTGGTAAAATTCATATTGATCAAATCAAAAAATTGGGTATTGCTTATAATAGGGCAATGCATTTTATTCGTTGTGCAGATACCCCGCCATTTTTAAAAGATCAATTACCCAGCCAAATTCGCCAGAAAATATTACAAACAGGGCATTCAAAATATACTCAACAACTTTCACCCCAGTTGGATTTATTATTCTAAATGGCGAAATATATTTTTGATGGGACCATGACCGGGATTTTGTGTTGTGTATTTCGTGCATTTCAATTCAAAGAGTTTGATGTCTTTGTCTCAAGTGAAAACAACACTCAATCGGCTTTATTTGATGAAACGATTTTTGTTGAATCTAATGACGACCAAGCCAATAGAGTTTGGCAAGGCCTAAAGTTAAAAGTTTCAGCAAGTGGTTTACGTAATTTTTACTATACTTTTTTATCTGAACAGGAAGATGCTTTTCAACATCTGTTTAATTTTAGTGTTTATGCATTCTTCGCTCAAAAAGCGATTGACCGTGATTATGGTCATCCAGATGTTTTGGCACTGTCAAAGTGGGCCAAACAAGTGGGAAGAGAAAAGCACCGTATGGAAGCTTTTGTTCGCTTTAAAAAATGTAAAGATGAATTATTTTTAAGCTTGGTTAAGCCAGATTTCAATGTTTTGCCTTTGATCGAAAAGCATTTTAAATCCAGATATCAAGACCAGCGCTGGCTTATTTATGATGAAAAACGAAATTTTGGTATCTACTATGATTTAAAACAGGTTCACCATGTCAATATGAATGTCTTAGACATTGATCAAAATATTCGTCAAGGCTCTAGTCAGGAGTTTAGTGTTGAATTAGATCATCAAGAGGTTCTATATGATCAGCTTTGGAAAGATTATTTTAACAGTGTAAATATTTCAGCGCGGAAAAACATTAAACTGCATATTCAATATGTACCAAAGCGATATTGGCGTTATATGAATGAGAAAACGATTTAAATGTTTTTAAATCAACAATATGAACTGTATTGTGGCCTATATAATACGAGTTTGGTCTCGATGTTTTACTGGCTTTCTCCATTACATTCATGAAGGAATTTGAAATTTCTTTAGTTTTTAGAGACATGACCAGATTCTCTAATTATTTTATATTTCAAAGATTCGTGTTCTTTTCAATTGAGTTTTTTCGGAATTAAAAACCTTATAAATACTAGTTTATAAGGTTTTAGAAGTTTTACCTGAAATAATACCAATTATATATTGGGATTGATCATTTATTCACTTTGAGCTTAATCATCTATCACTTTAGACTGTCGCTCATTATCTGCTTTCCCAATCTGCCAATAAGAACAAGCATAACAATCTTCTTTGCCCCAATCACTTTGCTTTCTTAAGATGTTACGACATGCGCGAACAGCTTGTAGTTCAGCGGTAATATGTGCAAAACGGCTTGCTGGTAGATTAATAAATTCAGGATGGCGTAGCAACTCGTCAGCCAATAAACTTTGCTGAAGCGGCTGCGGATTGAACAGCCATATTTGCTCTAAATTAGCTTGTGTATGCAGTTCGATTTGATCTTCTACAGTTGCCACTTCGGCAATGACATATACTTTGGCATCAACTGTTAATTTCTCTAAGATCGCTTGAGTGACTGCAAGCCCAGTACCATCAGTAATAATGAGATAATGATTCAGTCCTGTAGGGATTGAATTTTTAGCGGCAGTAGACATGGTTATACCAATTTGATCCCCTTGTTGGGCACGATCTGCCCAGTGACAAGCCACCGTATCTGTACCATGCATTGCAAACTCGATGGTTAGGGTTTTATTGACTAAATCAATATCGCGATGGGTATAAGTCCGAATTTCTGGCATCATCTCAGGATTATTGACGATCCATTTACGCTGATCAAAATCAAAATCGGGAATTTCTATTGTGGTTTGATCATGCCTTGGAATAAAAATTTTATTGTTATCACCAATACAGGTGTGTTTGAATTTCTCTACATCTGCACAGTCAAAAATAATACGGATATAGTTTGGACCTAGATATATTTTCTCTTTCACTTGAATAAAAGTGCGATGTGCATTCAGCGCCATGATTTATTCCATATAAATAACAATAATTCTCATTATCGTATCGGCTTTTACTTGAAAATGCCACCATTACCGCGAGAGTTGACTATAAAACTGCAAAGATGCTCGGCATCCTGCATTAATAAATCATAAACAATTCAAGCTATCCATTGGTATTATTGAGTATGAGGAGGAATAGCATAACTTACAGAATCATATTTAGGTTTCTTTTTATACTCAGAAATAATCCCACCTAAAGATTCCGCGATATGGCGACTGGCATAATTTTCGACAGCTACAGGATAAATAAAATTTTTAAAACTCAAGTTAACAGAAGCCCAATGAACCATGCTTGTTACCGCATCTTTACCAAATCCTGACTTATGTCGATCTTCTCGAATCCAAATGCCTAATTCAGGTGTTTCCGTTTGTATTTGATGCAGTCCTGCCAGGCCAAGAAACTCATGATTAACAATGTGTCTGACAACGAAAATTAACTCATTCCCATCTTTAATATTCTCTAGCCATTTATGCCAGATCTCATCAAACTCTTGACGGCTTTGCGGTGGATCCCAAGTCATATATCGTGTCAAGGTGGGAGTAATATACTGAAATACCTCATCAGCATCTAAAGGTGTAAATGGTTTTAAAACAACTTGAGAAAAATGAATCTCTATATTATTCCAGTTCAAAAGAACCTCGAAAATTGTGAATTAGGGTTAATTTATCGCATAGAAGACAAAAGGTACATGGTTAAAATCAGGATAGGTTTAAGCTAAAAACGATCTTAAATTGAAGCCATCAATAGGGATATCGATCCTAGTTTTCTGACTTTATTCTGAATATCGAGTTTCAATTTAATCCTTGTACGCATGGCAATCAGAATTTTTATTGATTTACTTTAATCGCTAATCCTCGGAGTAAAAGGTTTAGTGCAGCTCTTCCAGACTTGAGTCCTTTATTATGGTTTTCACCATCAGCCCAAATAATCCGAATGATTCATTTCCTTATGTTTTCTGGAATGGTCTTTGATTGAGGACTTTAATTTAAGGAAATGCCATGATTCATAAAAAACCATTTCAGTGACTCAATGCTGAAATGGCTTATGATGAAATATGTGTGCTTAAGATAGCGTTAAAGGATTTTATCTAAAGCGTATTGTGTTGCTAATAGTGCGTTGGTTATGTAGTGCATTGGTTTTGCTACAGAATAAAACTCTAATTTTCCCCACTATGTGTTAATTGCGTTTTAATTTCCCAATTCATTTTTTGCCCAGTTCGGATCATCTAACATTTGATGTACACGTTTCTTATCAACATCATTTTCCCATACACCAATCACTAAAGTTGCGACACAATTACCAATCAAGTTGCTTACTGCTCTTAAAATACCAATCAGCCAATCCACTGAAAGGATCAATACCAAGCCAATCGCAGGGATAACAGGAAAGCTGGATAAAGTCGCAGCAAGTACAACGATCGCTGATGCAGGAATGCCATGTGCTCCTTTTGAGGTAAATAAGGTGATTAAAAGAATCATGATGAGGTCTGAAATTGTGAGGTGAACCCCTGTCGCTTGCGCGATAAATACAACAGCAAGTGTGAGATAAATTGAAAAGCCATCTAAGTTAAAAGAGTAACCCGACGGAATGACTAGGCTTACAGTGGAGTCTTTTATCCCTAATTTTTTTAGTTTATACATCACTTGCGGTAATACCGAATCAGAAGATGATGTGCCACATACAATGGTGATTTCCTCTCTAAAATAGCGAATGAGCTTAAAAATATTGAAACCTAAGAGTCTTAATACCAGACCAAGTATGACGATCACAAAGAAAATCACAGTTGCATAATAAATTAAGACTAAATAGCCCAAATTAAGTAAAGTTTCTATTCCAAATTTTGCCACGGTAAAAGAAATTGCACCAAAAACGCCTATAGGGGCCAGTTTGATGATGATGGACATGATTTTAAAAATAACTTGAGATATTTTGTCAATAAAAGAGGCGACAGGATCACTGACATCTTTAGACAGCATAGATAATGCAACGCCAAATAAAATTGAAAAGACAACCACTTGCAGAATATCATTCCCTGTGAATGCACCTACCGCAGTCTGAGGAATCATATTTAAAAAGAAATCAGATACACCTGTAACTGCATGGATATTTTCATTGTACTTGGTCATTTGGGACGCATCTAAAGTCGAAATATCCACGTGCATTCCATGTCCAGGTTTAAATATGTAGGCTGCGGCTAATCCTAAAATTAAAGCGATAGTGGTCATGATTTCAAAATAAATCAGCGTTTTTATTCCCACTTTCCCAGCTTTTTTTAAGTCTCCTGCACCATAAATTCCTAAAACAATGACGCAGAATATAAGCGGTGCAATCAGCATTTTGACAAGTTTGACAAAGCCATTACCAAGCACTTGAAAATTGATCGCAATATCAGGCAAAAAGTAACCAAATAAACAACCAATCACCAATGCAATCATTACTTGTAAAAATAAAGAGCGTTTAATAAGCTTCATTGAGGAGATTCATAAATAAAAGGTCACTTGAAAAAGCAATAGTTATGCCATTTTTGAATGAATAATTTTTGATTTTTGCTGTGGTTTTTGTTATTGCGATATTTGATCTTTTGATACATAGACTGCTTAATGCGGTTTTCGATTATTTATTGATTAAAAAAAATAAAAAGGATATATAACAAGCCTTAAAACAATATCCTAAAACATTTAACAATAAGAAGCTAAAACTTGTACATGTACAATCGCATTTTTTGTTAGCTTGAAATATACCGTATTGTTGGAGTAAGAAAATGACTAAAAAAGTACTATTCATCACTTCCAATTCTGGCGTTGAGCATGATGAGCTTAAAAAACCTTTGGACTTTTTGACGAGCAAAGGCATAGAAAGCATACACGCTGCAATTGAACTAAACGATGTACGAACCGTTGTTCATGATGATGAAAAATCGGTGTCATATAGTCCGCATGCGATTTTGGAAAAAGTAGATCCAAGTGATTATGATTTGCTGGTTATTCCAGGGGGAACGGTCAATGCCGATCAATTGAGAATTGATAAGAATGCTAAGAAAATCATTCAATCCTTTACTGACCATAAGAAACCGATTGCTGCCATATGTCATGGACCATGGGCTTTAATCAATGCAGAAAGAATTAAAGAGAAAAATTTGACTTCATATAAAAGTATTCGTATCGATCTAGAGAATGCAGGTGCAAACTGGATAGATGAAGAAGTTCATCGTTGTAATACGGGTGGATGGGTACTCATTACATCGCGTAGTCCAGATGATATTCCTGCCTTTAATGAGGCGATATTAAAAGAGTTGGAATAAGTGAATAGAGCAGGCTAAGCAAAGTTTAAACTTTTGAGATAGCCCTTTAATCGAGGGTTATTTCATATAATCTTTGAATATTTTGGGTTTTAATTCCCCACACAGAACCTGATATTCTACGTTGATGTTTTTCAAAACTTTGTCGATTCTCAAAAACTTCATGAACATCCCAAATTAAGGGATTTGGAGTTTGTTTGACCTCAAAAGAAACACAACCTTCTTCTTGTCTGGTTAATTTGATATGTTCTGGAAGAAACTTAATTATAATATTTAATTCTTGTTCAGAAACACAGATCAACTGACCACTTAGCTTAACCATCACATTCTCATTGATAAAATCTAACAAATTGTTTTATGTAGTAGTAAGGTTAGTTTATATATTAAAAAACCACTTAGGATTAATGCACCTAAGTGGTTGTCTTATTTGGTGGGCCCGCCCAGACTTGAACTGGGGACCAACGGATTATGAGCGGAGACAGATTTTTATAAATTTATTATAAAAAACAATATCTTGTTGTTAGTTGAAATAGTCGAAGCGAATAAAATCAACGAGACCGCGGATAAATTTAGAAGTGCAAGAAAAGTAAAGCTTTTGACTTTTCTAAGACGGAGAGGAGCCAAATGTAAGTTTTTCTAGGTATAAGAATAATAAGCCATTTTTTGTGCAAAAAACTCACAAAAACCGCAAAAAGACCGCTGTCTACTGCTGTCCCGCAAAGATAGACCGCAGAAATGCAAAGATTTTTTTATAGACCGCAAAGACCATGCTTGCTTTGTAGACAAAGTGTTGGACCGCAAAATAAAAGTAATGTCTTTAAATAACCCTTAAAATAATTAATGCAGAGAGTCTTCTGCATTAGGGACTTGATGCAAAATAAAATGATTTGATATTAATATCTAAAAAATATTGGTTGTTTGCGACACTAGTTGTCTCATCTTTCTAATTTATCATAGCTTTTCCCTTTCAAATCGAACACAATACTCTCAAAGAAATTTGAGAGTCATCTACGTGATTACAGGCGAAATTAAAAGCAAAATTGACCAGATTTGGAATGCGTTTTGGAGTGGTGGAATTTCCAATCCATTAGAAGTCATGGAGCAAATGACGTATTTGCTGTTTATTCGCCGACTTGATGAAATTCAAATTGCAAAAGAAAAGAAAGCCAATCGTTTAAAAAAAGAAGTTGAGCATCCTATTTTCACCGCAGAACAAGATCATCTTCGTTGGTCGAAGTTTGTGACTTTGGGTGATGCCGCAACTTTATATAACACGGTTGCTAATGAAGTTTTTCCTTTCATTAAAAATTTAGGTGCTGAAGACGAAACCACCTATAGCCATCACATGAAAGATGCTCGTTTTACTATTCCTACGCCTGCACTTTTAACTAAGGTGGTGGATTTGGTTGCTGATGTGCCTATGGATGATAAAGATACCAAGGGCGATATTTACGAATATATGCTTGGTAAAATTGCATCAGCAGGTCAAAACGGTCAGTTCCGTACACCTCGTCATATCATTAAAATGATTGTGGAGCTAATGCAGCCAAAACCAACCGATACCATTTGTGACCCTGCATGTGGTACAGCAGGCTTCCTTGTAGCGGCAAGCGAATACCTAAACGATCATTATTCTACTGAAATTTTTGCCAATCCTGAAGCAGCAAAACGTTTTAGTGAAGAAACCTTCTTTGGTTATGACTTTGACAGCACCATGCTTCGTATTGGTTCAATGAATATGATGCTACACGGTGTAGAAAACCCACGGATTGAAAACCGTGATTCTTTAAGTGAAGCACATTCACATATTGCTGAAAAATATAGTCTGATTCTTGCCAATCCGCCATTTGCAGGCAGTTTGGACAATGAAAGCTGTGCTAAGAATATTCAGGCTGTGGTTAAAACCAAAAAGACTGAATTACTGTTTTTAGCCTTGTTCTTACGTTTGTTAAAAACTGGTGGTCGTGCTGCGGTGATTGTGCCTGATGGTGTGTTATTTGGTTCATCAACTGCACATAAAGCATTACGTCAAAAGATTGTAGAAGAACAAAAACTTGAAGCCATTATTTCGATGCCGTCAGGTGTATTTAAGCCGTATGCTGGGGTTTCGACTGCCATTATGATTTTCACCAAAACCATGTCGGGCGGTACGGATAAAGTTTGGTTTTATGATATGCAGGCGGATGGTTATTCGCTGGATGATAAGCGTAATGAACTCGATGCGTCTAAGCATGAAAATAACAACATTCCTGACATTATTGCCCGTTTTAAAAACTTAGAGGGTGAAAAAGACCGTAAAGCCACAGAGCAAAGCTTTATGGTTGATAAAGCCGATATTGCTGCCAATGGTTATGACTTGTCGATTAACCGTTATAAAGAAGTGGTGTATGAGCAAGTGGAATATGAAGCACCAAGTAAAATTTTGGCGGATTTAGAAGTGCTTGAGCAGGATATTTTAAAAGGAATGGCTACGCTTAAGGAGATGCTTAAGTGAGTGACTGGATAACAGCAAAGCTTAAAGAAGTTGCGAAAGTTGTAACTGGCAAAACTCCTCAAACCTCTAATAGTGAATATTATGGTGGTGATATACCATTTGTATCGCCTGCTGATTTAAATGAAGGAATCCTCAGCGAAACAAAAACATATTTAACATCATCTGGTGCAGACCAAGTTTATCGAGTTCCCAAAAATACTGTACTCGTTTCTTGTATTGGAAATTTAGGAAAATTAGCAATAACAAGTAAAGAGGTTTGTTTTAATCAACAAATCAATGGTTTAATTTTTGATGAGCAGAAAATTTTTCCTAAATATGGTTTTTATTTTGCACAAACTCTAAAACCACAATTAGAAAAAGCATCATCTTCTACAACATTACCTATTATAAATAAATCAAGATTTTCAGATTTAGAAATTAAGTATCCACCACTTGCAGAACAACGCCGAATTGCCTCTATTTTAGATCAAGCGGATGAGTTACGCCAAAAACGTCAGCAAGCGATTGAAAAGTTAGATCAGCTTTTACAAGCCACCTTTATTGATATGTTTGGTGATCCTGTGAGTAATCCTAAAGGATGGGAACGTGTTTCAGCAAAAAATGTATTAAAAATCCAAGGTGGTTTTGCATTTTCAAGTACTGATTTTTCAAAATCAGGAATTCCTGTTGTGAAAATTGGCAATGCTAATAAATTAGGTTTTAGTACTGAAAAGTTTGACTTCATTATTCCTCAATATCCTGAAAAGCTTACACAATATGAGCTAAGATCAGGCGATTTATTAATGAGTTTAACTGGAACAGTTGGCAAAGATGATTATGGTAATATAACGGAAGTTACTGATGACTATGACTTATACTATTTAAATCAGCGAGTTGCTAAACTAGAAGTAACTAATACTTTATTTTCTAAAAATTATATACGTTATTTTTTTAGTCAATCCTCAATTAAGGCTTTAATTACTAAAAATAATCGTGGTGTACGACAAGCAAATATTAGTAATTCAGATCTATATGAATTAGATATACCTTTGCCGACTAAAGCCCAATTGGATAAATTTGATTCATTTATAGAATCAATAAATGAAACGAAACGTTACTCGAAAGTACAGTTAATTTCATCAAATAAGCTTTTTTTCGCATTACAAAACCAAGCATTTAGCGGTACTTTATAAAATTTAATTTTAAAAATGAGGGTATATACATGAGCAACTTTCAGTTTTTAGAACCTGAATTTAAAAGCTTGGCAGCAACTGCCAAAGAAGCCGAAAAGCTCACGTATATATCCCCACAATTTGCCCTTGCTGCGGCTCGTTCATCACTCGAAAACCTTGTACTTTGGCTGTATCAATACGATAAAAAACTGACTCAGCCTTATGATGCTTCACTACATAACTTACTCAACGACCTCAAATTTAAAGACCTGATTCCACCCTATATTTGGGACAAAATGGACAACATCCGCATGGTCGGCAATAGTGCCGTACATGGGAAAAAGTTCAAGCAACTCACCACCGAAGAAACTGTAAAACACATCAGCCATTTATTCCTGATGTATGTTTGGTTTGAGCGTAACTATGGTTCACCGTCAAAAGACCGTTCACAATCGATTTTATTTAACCCAAAACTAATACCAAATGCTGACAATACTCAGCAAATCACCGCCAACAAAGAACAACTGCAAAAAGAAACAGAAGCTAAAGAAAAACAGTTTGCTGAACAACATAAAGCTTTACGCGAACGTGAACAAAAACTATTTGAGCTGTCCGCAAGTTTAGAAGAGCGTGAAAAATTACTTGCAAATATAGATGCTGAACTTGCACAAAAACGTGCAGACGTTGAACAAGCCAAGATTGCCAACAGCAAAATTGAAGACCATACCGACTATAAAGAAGACGAAACTCGAAAACTTAAAATTGACCTCATGCTTGAAGAAGCAGGCTGGGAAATTGGCACAACGGTTCGAGAGGAAGTTGCTGTTACAGGTATGCCGAGTCCATCGGGTAAAGGTGCAGTGGATTATGTGCTGTATGATGCCAATGGCTTGCCTTTGGCTGTGGTTGAAGCAAAACGCACATCGACCGACCCTGATATTGGACAACAACAAGCCAAACTCTATGCAGACTGCCTAGAACAACAAACAGGACAACGTCCTGTCATTTTCTATACCAATGGCTATAAAACCCGAATCTGGAATGATGTGCAAGGTGGCCCACCACGCTTAGTTCACGGCTTTTATACGCAGGCAGAACTCAAACGTCTGATCGAAAGACGTAAGAACAACCCTGATTTGGGCAGCTTCCCGATCAATGCGGACATTGTTGAGCGTTACTACCAAACTCGTGCCATCAAAGCCATGCTTGCAGCCTATCAACGTAAAGAACGTGCAGGCTTACTAATTATGGCAACAGGCACAGGTAAAACCCGTACTGCCATTGCACTGGTCGATGTGCTGATGAAAGCCAATGTAGTGCAAAAAGCCTTATTCCTTGCAGACCGCACTTCATTGGTCAATCAAGCGCACAATGCCTTTAAAGCCAATTTAAAAGATGCTTCATTCGTCAATTTACTTGAAGATAAGAACCAAGTGGGGCGAGTGTATTTCTCGACCTATCAAACCATGATCGGCTTGATTGACGAAAAAAATGCCGATGGTACACGCCAATTCGGTACAGGCATGTTTGACCTGATTATTATTGATGAAGCACACCGTAGCGTTTACCAAAAGTTTGGTGAGATTTTTAAATACTTTGACAGTTTGCTTGTCGGTTTAACCGCAACACCACGAGATGAAGTTGACCGTGATACCTATGCACTGTTTGGCTTAGAAAGCGGTGTACCGACTGATTACTACGACCTCGATCAAGCCATTGTCGATGGCTATCTTGTACCACCGAAAGCCTATTCTGTTCCCCTAAAATTCATGCGTGAAGGCGTGAAATATGACGAACTTTCCGAAGAAGAAAAACAACATTGGGATAGTCTAAATTGGGGAGATGAAGAAGCTCCCGAAGAAGTTTCAGCATCCAAGATTAATAAAGAGCTGTTTAATACAGGCACCATTGATTTAATGCTCAAGCACTTGATCGAAAATGGTATTAAAACCGAAGGCGGTGATCGTTTGGGTAAAACCATTATCTTTGCCGTCAATCAAAAACATGCCCAGTTTATTGCAGATCGCTTCAATGCCAACTATCCACAATATGATGGTAAGTTTGCTCGTGTGATTACCCATGCTACCAAGTTTCCGCAAAGCCTGATTGATGACTTTAGTAAGAAAGATTTACCTGAGCCACAGATTGCGATTTCAGTGGATATGCTCGATACAGGGATTGACGTACCTGAAGTGGTCAATCTCGTGTTCTTTAAAGCAGTGCGTTCTAAAGTGAAGTTTATGCAAATGATTGGACGTGGTACACGACTCTGCAAAGAATTGTTTAGCCCTGAAGACGATAAAAAAGAATTTTATATCTTTGACTACTGTTCTAACTTTGAATACTTCAATGAAAATCCAGATGGTGCACCTGTATCGACCACAGAGCCACTCGGACAACGTTTGTTTAAAGCACGTTTAAATATCCTGAGTTTACTGAATACGAAGGACGATGCCACAGAAGAGCTAAAAGCTGTACAGCAAGATATGCGTCAAAGTTTACAGACTGAAGTGAAGTCAATGAACAATGACAATTTCATTGTAAAGTCTGAGCTTGAGCATGTTGAACATTTCAAAAATGATGATGCTTGGAACAACTTGGATGACCTTGCCATTGGTACGTTACGAGAACACATTTCTAAACTACCGAATCAACTTGAGCCTGAAACATTAGAAGCCAAACTGTTTGATATGTTGTGTTATAACCTTGAACTAACAGTATTAGAAAAGAACAATACTGCTATTCAAAGCTATGCCAATAAAGTGATTGAAATTGCTTCTAAATTAGAAGGAAAAGAAAATATTCCTGTAGTCGCTGAGCAAATTGCCCTCATTCAAGAAATCCAAACTGTTGAATATTGGAAAGGTATCACCTTGCCAATATTAGAGGCTATGCGTAAGCGTATTCGCGGTTTGGTGAAACTGATTGAAAAATCGACCTCAACTATTGTCTACTCCATGTTGGATGATGAAATTGGACAAATGGAAGCAGTTGATATTCCTGTCGTATCAAGTGGGGTCAATCTTGCACAGTATCGTAAACGTGTCGAAAGCTTTATTAAAGCCAATGAAAACCATATTACCATAGCTAAGCTGAAGCGTGGTTTAGCACTGACACCAACGGATCTAAGTGAGTTAGAACGCTTTGTTTTTGAAGCGCAAGAAGTAGAAAGCAAAGAGAGATTTGAGCAATGTTTTGGGACAGAAAAGTCGTTACCGCTGTTTATTCGTTCTTTGGTGGGCTTAGATCGCCAAGCGGTACAAGCAGCATTCTCAAGATATCTGCAAGGATCAACTTATAATGAGAAACAGATTCGTTTTGTGGAAATGTTGATTGAGCATCTCACGCAAAATGGAGTATTAGAGGCTGCACAGTTGTATGAACCTCCATTTAATCAGATCCACTATGAAGGGATTGATGGTGTGTTTGGTGATGCCGATGTTGACAATATATTTGGGGTTGTTCAAGCATTTAATGAAGCGGTGGCTTAATGATAGGTCGCCCATGAGTTTGTACGATGTGTACAGTGGATGCTTACGTTCCAAAAATAACAAAACTCCCCCTAAACATCTCCACACAATTCGATGCAACGTAACACACTCGCAAAATTTTCCCTCATCAGAAAAAAATCCCCCCACAAAAATTCTGCTACATCGTGCAGAAATAAGTTACTTTCAGATAGAGCCTCCTATGAAAGTGTGAGAGCTGAAAGTAACTTATTTGTGGACATTGGCCTATGCGAAAGTTGGAATCAAGTTAAGAAACTGATTTGGCCAACTTAACCAAACAATTCATCAATCTCTTCCTGAGTAGCTTTACGTATCATATTGGTCTCACCCGTATAAGCATCATAGGTTTTACCATCCATAATAAATGGCTTTTTAGGCGCAAGATGTTTGCCTTGCCAATCTTTTAGATGCAAATATTCAAAACCACCTAGAGCAATTCCTTGAAACTCAAGATAGCGTCGCTCAGGCTTGTTCTTGTTACGATCAATGACATCAAAATATGTCGCAAGATAGTTAAGTGCTTTGCTTTCTACGATTTCAAATGAATCAGAAATAGGATCATGGGTCATCCCCTTAATAAGATAAGCTTTAATGATGGATTTCATTGGAAGGTTTGTCTGTTTCTGCACTGTCCTTAAAGTACTACACAGTAATTTACTTGCTTGTGGTCCTTTCAGTTGGTACTGATTGGTTAAGTATCTTTCGGGATTAAGCTTGTAAAACTTATGAGTTAGATTCCGCACAAACTCATTGTCTTTATATGCAGCAGTTACTTTAACAATCTCATTAAATCTTTTTTGAGTAAGGATCTGATGAATATCATGTATATTGCCAATGTGCTGAGCTAAATAGACAGTTTCATTCAGAATCTGCGCAACTTTATCAGGATAAGCTAGTTGATCATTACAGTAATAGGCTAAATTATCAATGTAATCCTCATCTTGCTGTTTATGCTCGATAAACTTAGTAGAGAATTGTTTTAAAGATTCAGGTTTTTGATGACCTTTCTGAAAGTTTTCAAGGAATATTTTGAGCGCAGGGTTAATACTTTCAGCATAGGCCTTATCAGCATTAACTTTTTGCTCATCAAAAAAATGAGTGATATGGCTAGGTGTAGCTGTTGTATCTTCGCAGAATTGAATTTTGCAGTTCGGTAAGAATTGCTTAATACGCCACGCCATATATTCAAGGCTACTATAAAAGTAGCTTGTGTCAATTAAATACAAGGCTGAAACAAGACTGGCAGTATTCTGAATTGATTTACCTTGATATACGGCAAAAAGTTTACAATCAAACCAATCTTTGAAACTTTCATTCATTCGATTGACTTTATCATAAATGCTTGGTTTTTCATTGTCTTGGAAATCAAACTTATAGTCTTCAGCTAAACTTGCTAATGCATGAGCAATATCATTGACACGAGTAATAAAGTCATCCAAGCGTTTTTGGTGCTTACGGTGTAGTTTTTCAGGGTCTTGATCAGATCTAGTCAAACCAGTGTGCAATAAAATGTGGCAAGGTACATTTGCAATGCGCAATCGACCAATAAATTGTACCAATTCTTCAACATGAGCCTGTTTACCTAAAACAAATACTGAATCAATTTCAATCTCAGGATTATTCAGATTGACAGCTTCATCCATGATTGAGGTTGTAAATACGATATCTACACCAGTTGGAATTTTTTGTGTTTCAAAAATCTCTTTAACATCTGCTAAACCTTTAGTTTTACTATGTACCACAATACAGTTAAGTTTATAGCATTGCTCAAAGTATTGCTTAAAGCTCTCGCATTTATCCCTAGAGTTGACACGTACAATAATTGTTTTGCCACATTTTCCTTTTGATGAATCCGATGATTTGATTAGTTCTCTAATTTTCTGCTCAATAATTGCGATAGCAGTGTATTGGTCCCCATTTGGTAAAGAGGTAACACGGATATCACGTACAGGAGGATTTTTATGCTTCACAAAAATTTCTTGATCAATCTCTATTTTAAGCTGATCAAATAACTCTGTCGTTTTAGTTGCAGTTAAGAATAAGCTTGTTGGAATCGAACGTTTTTGTAGATGCCAAATTATAGGCGTTAAAGCATCATCCCTAAATGAACCAGCAGAATATAATTTATGGGTTTCATCAATGACGAGTAGAGCTTCTTTCTTTTGAGAATCAGACATTAATTTAATAATTTTGTCGAATTTATCATAGGTTGCAACAATGACACCTTTGAATTTACGAATAGTTTCATCAGGATTTTCATTTGCATAAAAAAACAAATACTCAGAAACAATATTGGTTTTTCCTGAATATGCGTGCAGTAACTCCATAACTTTAGCTTGAGTAGGCACTAGAATGATTACCAGTTTGAATTGAACTGTTAACTTTTCCATAGTGAGATTCGTCTTTCCTGCACCCGTTGGAGCAACTAAGAAAGTAGATTGATTCGGTTCGACTTTAATACCAATTGAAGCTAAATATTGGCCGATGCTGAGGTATAAGGTGGTTTTAGACATGAGAACTCCATAGAGCATATCGATTTGCGATATGCCCTGACAGTTTTAGAAATTAAGATTTAGAGATTTGGACGAGCGCTGTTGATACGTTCAGCGAGCATTTCAGAGGCATTACGTAATGTATCTTGGCGAAGATGTGCATAACGCTGAGTCGTGGTAGGTGAAGCATGACCTAATAAATGTTGAACTACATAAATGTCACAACCATTATTCACTGCCATGCTGGCAAAGTTGTGGCGTAAGTCGTGGATACGAAAGTTTTCGATCTGAGCGGCTTCTAGAATTTTCTGGAAAGTTTTTCGTATATCATTAAAAGGTAGTCCAGTTTTCGGATTGGCAAACACATACTGATACTTTCGCGACATCTTGCGAATCACTTGCTGAGCTTCAGTATTCAGCTGAATAATGCGCGGCTTACCTGATTTATTCTCATTGAGCTTCCAAAGGTGGTTGTTCTCATCTAAATCACTCCATTTGAGATTCAACACTTCACCTTTGCGAGCTCCAGTCAATAACAGCATTTCCACAATACCAACAATGATTTGGTTATCGATGTCATGAGCGTGATGATTGGCTAGAACATGCATTAAACGTTTTAACTCATCATCACTGAGATAACGTTCAATCTGATTCTGTTCAACCAGTTTTTTTACACGGCTCATCGGAGACTGCTCGATGATCTCGCGTTCAAAAGCCACATTGAACATGCTACTTAATAGTGCTCGTGTTCGATTGACTGTTGCGTTGGCACGATCTTCGGTTTTGATTTCAAGCATCAAATCACTGAGCATTGCTGCTGTAATCTGATTCAACTGGATATTGCCTAAAGTGGGTTCAATGTGATTCTTGAACCTTGAAACATCATCCTTCCAAGACTTTTTATTTAACTTCGCCATAGGCATGTAGACCTTATAAAAGAAATCTGCAAGCTTAGGGATATTTTCAATACGTGCTTTCTCCTCAAGAGGATTAATACCTTTACTCAGCATAATTTGGTAGCTATCTACAAGACTAATTGCTTGCTGTAAGGACACTTCAGGATATTTACCTAATGTCGTGCTGATCTTTTTTCCCTTAAAGACAGCTCTGAACATAAAAGTCTTACTTGCATTAGAAATAACAACTTTTAGTCCTTTCACATTGGGAACCGAGATTTCGACTTTGGATTTATTCTCTGGTAGCGTGAGTTGTTCGATATTGAAGAACTGTGACAGCCCAAAATTTGTTGATGATTTAAGTGGAAAAGGTGTGTTCATAAGCTCTCCTTATAGAAAAAATGGCGCACTTATCCCTGATCGTGAGACCATGTTTCAGAGAATCAGGAAATAAATGCGTTTAGATAGTTAAGCTAGGTCGATGGAATTACGACTTAGAAGAAAGGTCTTGAGCTGTCATCAAGCTGCTCAAAAGTAGTTGGTGTATTGAGTTTACGAGCATTTTCAGGGGCGATGCTTTCATCAAAAAACTTGTAAACCAATTTAGTAATAAGGTTGTTGGCTTCATCAAACAAATAAAGACCAAACCCGAATACAGAATCGTTACACATATTACTTGCATAATCTGTGCTTTGTAGATAAACGATTTTCGCTGGCTTCAATCTGGACAAAGTCAATTCTAAAGAATCAAGAGAGTCAGGAATGCTTTGACTTGATGAGTTGCAAGAGCCACCACACCAGATTGATTTATCTTTGGCTTCATTAACTTTCAATAAGCCAATGTTATTTTTCACAACATATTGTGTGACAATATGCAAATGAGCATTAAATAAAAACTCAGAGAATTTAGAATCCGCAATATTATCTTTTTCAAAACTAATATTGAATTCTGCATTAACCTTATCAAATTCAAGTTTCTCTTGAATATTAGTCAATGATTCATCTAATTTTAAAATCTGAGATTGATCAATTTCTCGCTCGTTAAAATAAGCCTGTACTTTACTGAATTCAATTCGTTCTTGAATATCAAGAATGTTATCAAAATCATCGTAATTAATAGAGTCATCATAAATATCAAAATGTGAATCATTTTGAAAAATATCATTTTCACATTGATCTAAAGAAGCAACAAAATCAATTTGGTCTTGATCATTTGTGTTCGTTTCAAAAGTAGTCATATTCATTTACCTGTATTAGCTTAAGAAAAATTATTAACGGCTGTTATGTACAGTGTTAAGTTTTTTGAAGATGGTCTTTCGGATTCTTGTTCCTATTACCTTATTGCAAGTGAAATTGTGAGCACTTGTATCAATCTTTCAACGTCTTGTTGGACCAATTTAAGCACTCAACCCTGACATTTTCTACCAATGCCGTTTGGGTAAATACATTTTATATATATGAAAATTTTTGAACAATGGTAAGATATATAAAAACATTTTATAATATTATATAATATAAATTACACATGTAACTGTTTTTATTGAATTTAAAATGAAAGCACCATGATTATCATTCGATATGTCCTGAATATATTAATCAGTAAAACTTATATTATTAATAATATTAATTGATATGTATTTTTAATTATATTTTTTTGATAAAAAAGCAATTGCTAAATATGTCAACTTGTTATTTCTTTGAAGTTTTTTAAATAATTTTGCTGTAAAATATAGCGCAGTCTTATAAAATTTCTAAAACAATGTCCATATATCTTCCCAAACTGGTCTACGAAGCCTTAATAGCTAACCCAAATCTAACGATTAACGAAATTATGGATGTACAAGGTACGCCATACTCAACTGCTGCCCGATATAGGCAGCGTTTCGAATCATTAAAAAAAGAGTGTGATTATGCTGAGCAAGTTCACCATAAGATAAATAAGACTAAAATTGAGACTTGGAGGAAAATAAACCATCAGTCTCAATACATGTCTGATCTATTAATTGAGCTTTTAAATAGCAGTGGATTTCAATCTACATCTCATTTAAGAGCGATATACTATGATAAGTATTACTCAGTAAATAATGGCGAACCTCAATCTAGAAGAAATTTTAATAGGTATTTCAAGACTGCTCGTGAGAATTTAGAGCAAAGTAAATTTAAGCTCTTAATATGTAGATCGCCAGTTAATCGAATAGGTTTTCATACTGTAATAAATCCTAACTACAGTCCCGAGGACTAGTAGAACGTCCGACAGGTTATTTGAGTAGAGCATCATTGGTTGTTTCACTTAAAACGATAAAAAATCACCCCAAGGCCAGAACGGTCTTGGGGTCTATTTTACGGTTAGGTCAGTAATCACTTGGCATCAACAATGTCGTAAAAGAACGATCTGCTTCTGTTATGATCCAAATTTTATCTTCTGCTACTGAATAACTAGAGAAGATTCGATTGTCATTAATTAATGCTTCCTCATTTGATTCTTTGTCTTCATCTTCTAAATCGCCCCAATCACCCGTTTGATGACGATAAAGTAATTGGAGTAAATCAGTATGATGTTTCTCTGCAAAAGCCAAAGCATTGGGCGTAGACACAACTTGACCCAAAGCGAATAGTCGTTGCCTTGTCATAAATACGTCTCACATAAAAATTAATAGAAAATTGTGTGGGTGGTGGTCTGTGAAGAGGTTTAGATTTGATTGATTTTATGGCGCTCTAAAATCTCAGTCGGTACATAGATCAAAATGCCTTCATTGTCGTTCAGCATGATATACACCTCATACCAATCATGCTTTTTCTCAACAAATTCAACTTCGCCTAATGACAGCTTTTCAGATAAGCTGAAACTGAGCTGAGGAAAAGGCTCAGTTAAATCATTGTCATCTTCACAAATAACAAACCACCCATGCAGGGTGGCTTGATAAGGTTCATCATACTGATGTTCAAGTGTCTGCATGTGCAGTGAAATACTTGCTCGAATTGAATCATCTGATACTTGCTGTAAGTCAGATTGGCTCTTGATGTACTGCATTTTCATCCCCCACATTGGCTAAGACATCTGAGTCATCATCCTGAGTTGATTGTTGATTCTTCGGTTTTGGACCACGTTTTGCACTTACAGGTTTAATATCACTAGAAGATTCAGATAGTGATGAACTTTGTTGCACTACATCATCAAATGAAAGTGGCCAAAGTTCATATTCATCGTTAACTTCAAGTAAGCGTGCAGTTTGTGGATGTAGTCGGATTACGCCTTGATCAACTAAGGCAGCTCCTAGAAAACTTGCATTGTTGACTGACTTACCTACGAATAATTCTTTGAATGCAACAGCATGGAATGGCTTTGCTGATTGATAAAGCTTCTGTAAGGTTAAAATGATCTGCTCAACTTTGATCAATTCTGTGCTGAATCCACCAGATGATTCATTTTCACTTAGAGCGATACCAAAGCTTTGATCGTCATTATCTTGCCAGAGTTGATATTTAAGCTGACCTTTAGCTCTGTCCGATAACTTATTACAACTCCATGTTTTAATGAGAGTCTGGTTCATTTTGTCAAAAATTCTTGGTTGCATAATGGCTTCCTTTAAGCATAAAAAATCCCGATGTACTGCAAGAGCACATCGGGACCTAAATTTAAGATTGTGGGTTAGAACATTGCTTCGCATGCAGCGATATGTTTCGCTACTGATTTGATGCTTTGTTGATTGGGGGTAAATGTTGTGACCTTTTTATTGTTTAGGTACACATCAATTCTTTTGGCTTTAGAAATTCCTTGTGAAAGCTCATACCAAGCATTTGCACCATTACGCCACTTAGTAGAAGCAGATGCAGCTACTTTGCTTTTTCCATCCAATAAGAAAGTTAAAGGATATTTGGAATCAGAGTTTGCATAGCTATTCTTCGGTGTTTGGAAGCGTACAGAGTGATCAAACATATCTCCTGCCTCTTCATTGCACGTTACCCAAAGTGTATTGCCTTTACCATCTTGAATTGAATATTCAGAAAAACCTTGAGCATAGCCAGATTGCCATATATTCGGTGCTGCATGTGCAAATCCAGTAACAGCCAATAATGATACAAACAGTATTTTTTTCATAAAAGAATCCTATAGTTAATTCTTACTTTTTCACACATGGCTGAATGCTTTGAATGTATTGTCCATCATTGGTATCTTTGAAAAATCCATTTTTGGATTGAACTTGCAAACATTGTCCCTTTTTAAAAGGTTTTAGTTGCTTTGCTACGCTGTTGGATAGCAATGCTGCATTTAAAACAACTTCACCTTTAGTCGTTGGGATAATGATCGCTTCACCACTAAAAACGATGTTCTTTTTAAGGGTGACTTGTTCTGTCTTAGCTAAAACAGCATTTGAAAAAGCAAGACCAGCTAAAAAGCAAAATAAAAGTTTGAAATTTTTCATAAATGATCTCACGATTTAATTAATTCACTTGACGATAAATACAGTCATTCCAAGGGGGCGTATTTTCACGATATTTTGAGCAAGCCATGACAGCACGTTCTAAACCGCCCAGTGTTTGTCCATAGGCGTCAATATCGGAGATGGATACGTCACCTTGTTTCTTGGTTTGTGGGGTAGCATACTTAGGTTGAGCTTTCGCTTGTTCAGCTTGAAGTTGTTGCTGTCTCAATTGCTGAGCTTTGAGCTCTTGTTGCTTTAACAATAAATATTCCTCTTTGCTATTAAAGTCAGAAAAGCCAACAACTTCTCCATTCTCGTTATATTGCAATGCTCGCCAAACGGTGACTCCTTTTTCTGTGACAGGAATAATCCCATCAGGAGATTTCAATATACGTTCAGCCATTGCTTGCTGTTGCTGCGTTTGATATGACACAACTAGATCATTGGCAGAGTTTGCTGCACGTTGTATATCAGGATCACCTGATAACGTTGCTACCGCTGTTAAAGCGGAGCTGACTAGGTTAGAAAACCCCATACAATTTCCTTTAAATATGATTATAAAGTAATAGCTTAAGCTCAACTTACGAGTTCAAATCAACACATTGTACCTGTTTTGGGTACATTGAGGCAATGTGTCGATAATATGTCCATGACAACAAGCATCTATACAAATGAAGTGAAGGCTTTGACGAACTGGTTGAAGCAAGCACGACAGGACCAAAAATTTTCTATGCGCGCATTAGCAGAACGCATGGATAAACCACACTCGTTTGTTCAGAAAGTTGAACAAGGTGAACGACGTTTAGACGTGGTTGAATATGTTTGGTATTGCCGTAAGCTAGGTGTAAATCCACAAGATGGATTGCTTTTGATTGAACAGATGCTCTTAGAGTCTCAAGACTGAGCGTCTTAATCAGATGACCTAGATTGAGGTAAGGTTTGATTGAATGAGTTCAAGACCTTGATTCGCGTTAATATCTAAAGCTTTACAGTAGAATAAATACTCCACAACATCCAACTGATATTTTCCGCTTTCTACATCCTGAACATAGGAAAATGGTTTATTTAACCGATCTGCCAATTGTTCCAAACTGAGGTTTTTTGCCTGACGCTGCTCAGTCAACCATTGTTGCAAGATAATCATCGATTTCCCCATTCAAATAAACACAAGAGCAACAGCACAAAGTTTTGTTGGTAGGTCTGTCTTTTTATCATTACAGACCCGAATCGCTTTGGCTATAGATTTACATTGGGGATGTGGAAGAGTCTCGATGACTTTAGAGACAGATTCGAGTTTTGGATAGTGTTTTTTCATGGTCACTCCTTTAATGGTTAAAGACCATGAAAATAATATGTGTTTGAAAATCAGTTAAATTCGCTATTACTTACTACGCGGTTTTCCTGCATCAGAACGTTTTTTACGCCATTCACCATTATCATTACGTGTACGATTCTCACCAGCAGTAGGGCCTGTTTTTACAACTGGGCCTTTAGTATCTTTTGGAGACGGCATATTCTTTTCCTTCAATTTAGTTATTAAGCCATTAATAATATTGAAAGTTAAAATTTATGCAATATATAGCAAAGTAATTTATAGAAAACTCCCCATAGGCAAATCCTCATACCCCTATACCAATAAGGGAAAAAGGTCAAATAACAGAAAGTCCAAATTCCCCCAAGCCTTTTCGTTTTCCACTCGCTTTACGTCTCGATGGTCTAGATCAAAGAAGATTCATCTTCATCGTAGATCGAGTGGAAAGTCAAAGAGCTAGAAAGCGATGCATGGATGTAAATTGATTACATGATGTAATTTAGGCCAACGGATTATGACGGGGAGACTATAATTCATTTTTTAGTAAATAAAATCAAGGAATAGTCACTTATTGTTTAAGACTCATATGGCCTTACCTTTTTTGAAAAACTGTTGGATTTAATATTATTTGATGAGTACAATTGTAATAGATTTTTTTATTAAATATTAATTAGATATATCCAAAATTTAAAAGAGGGTCATTAATGTACATTGAACGTTTACAAATAGAAGAAGGCTTTTTAAATGGCCTTGATGTCAATTTAACTACAGGATTAAATGTAATTATTGGTGCAAGAGGAACAGGCAAAACTTCTTTAATTGAACTTATTCGATTTTGTTTAGATGTAAAAGGTTCTGTACAAGATTCTGCAAAAAAAAGTCGAGAACATGCTCTTTCTATTCTGGGTTCAGGACAGGTGAATTTAACTTTGTCTACTAATGGTCAACAAATAATGATCAGTAGAACTGCCTCAGATGCCATCCCAAGAAGTAGCGGAATTTATAATAAACCCATTATTTTCTCACAAACTGAAATTGAAACTATTGGACTTGAAGCATCAGGTCGTCTTCAATTAATAGATAGTTTTATTCCTATACAGCTAACTAATGATACAGAAGAGCAAAAACTAATTGCTAACATCGTTTCACTCACAACCGAAGCCGCGAGTATTAGAAAAGAAATTGAAGAGATGGAAAGTTCACTTTTATCCTCTGCTAATGTTGAATCTGAATTAAAAAATGTAATTGATGAAGAAACGACTGTTTCTCAAGGTTCTCAAATAATTCAAGCTAAAGCTATAGCCCTGCAAAAGTTGTCTGAAAATATCTCTTCTGCAGCTAGTAATCAAGCCGTTGTTACGAGGGCACAAACAGAAGTTTACTCATGGTATGAAAAAATTAAAACTGCATTTGAATACCCAATAAATTCACAAAATGATGCTTCAAACATTTTGAACAGCTATTTGCAAGAGATCACAACTGCAAGGAACTCATTACAAGGAGCTCATGATTTAATTGCGCAAGTTTGGCATTCTTTAGAATCAAATAAAAAAAGTCTTGAAGCTAAGAAACTTCAAGACGAAGCAGAAGCAAGAGAATTAAGAGTTCAAATAGAATCCCTACAAGAGGGAGCTGGTAATGTCATGCGTAAAGGTCAAGAATTAAGGGAGAAAAAAGCTCGTCGTGATTCGACTATGAATCACCACTCCAATAGAAAAATTGTTTTAACCAGAATACTTGAGAAAAGAAGTGAAGAATTAGAATGCCTTGAAAAATTGAGATATGCGCGTTTTTCTGAGAGATACGGTGTAATACAACAACTTAATACCTCTCTAGCACCGACGATTCGGTTAGGCATTAAACGAAATGGTCAGCAAAATCAATACAGTTCACTTTTAGCGGATCTACTTCGAGGAAGTGGATTAAGGTATGGTGATTTAGTTCCAATTTTAGCGAGCACAGTTAGCCCGAGAATTCTTCTTGAAGCTGTAGAAAATTTCGATGTAAATCTTATTTCTTCGATTTCGAGTATAAGTGCAGATCGTGTATCAAGAATTCTTAGTCATTTAAGAGCGATTGATTTAAGTACTTTAGGAACTTTAGATATTGAGGATGAGGTATCGATGGCCCTATTGGATGGCTGTAATTACAAAGATATTTCAATGCTTTCTACAGGTCAAAGATGTACTGTAGTCCTTCCTATCGTATTGTCACATAAAGAAAGAATAGTGATCGTTGATCAACCAGAAGATCATATTGATAATGCTTTTATTGCTAACACTTTGATTCAAGCTATTTTATCAAGAGATTCAACGAGTCAAATTCTATTTTCTACACATAATCCTAATATTCCTGTACTTGGGAATGCAGATAATGTCATCCATTTAGCATCAGATGGTAAAAAAGGATATGTAGACACTATTGGAAAATTAAATCATGAGCAAGTTGTTGAATCTATTTCTACAGTCATGGAAGGTGGGACTCAAGCATTTGCTAAGAGATCAGATTTTTATAGTCAATTCCCATTATGAATAAATCTTTAGCTTTAGAACTATTGTCATCGAGTTCGTCTCATGATCGATTTAAAGCTGCTCATGCTTTAATAAATTTAGTCGATAATCAAGACTTAAGAACAATACAAGTCGCAAAACACAATGAAACTGATACTTATGTATTAAGTCGATTAGAAGCTTTAATTTTGAAAATTAGTGAAGATAATGACCCTGAGAATCCAGATCCTATATATTCTGATACTGATATTTCTAATGAAAAATTATTTGCACACGCCAAAGCTCAGGCTATTGAATGGGTGTCAGGATTATTACTGCATGAAATTGGTTCTAAATTAGGGCTAGTATCACTCTCTGCTTCTAAGGATATAGAGAGTTACAATGAATCGCGGACAAAATATCATATTCAAAATTTACAAGCTATTTTTGATGCAATTGAACAACTACGTAAAGCGACTAATCCATCAAAGCATGATCAATTTGATTTAAGTGAATTAATAGAGGAAATTATTAGTTTTGAAAGTTCTAATTTTTTATCTGAGTTTTCGAAAGTTGGTCCCAGACCATTCATAATTAATAGCAGTAGACATTTAATACGGCTTGCACTCTGTAATGGTATTAGGAATGCAATCGAAGCCACAAAAAGTATTGAGGGACTTAATCAGAGAGATATGCCCCCAATTGTTGTTGCTTGGGGTGAAACTGATTCTGAATATTGGATATCTGTTTTAGATGAAGGAATAGGTTTGTCTGCCTCATCTATAAATATTTTTGAAATTGGTAAAAGCACAAAGTCTGGACACATAGGCTTTGGGTTATCAATTGCTAGACAAGCATTAGACACATTGGGGGGTAATGTGACAATAGAATCTCAATTAGAAAGAGGTGTCAAATATGAAATACGCTGGAGTAAAGTACTTTGAACATCTTAGTCGTTGAAGATAGTAACGAATACATTGAAGAAATATCTTCAATTATTAATACCGAAGCCAAAGATTGCTCTCTAACCATTTGTAAACACCTTACAAGTGCAATGCAGGAAATTAAAAACAATTACTTTGACCTCATCATTTTGGATTTAAGTATTCCTACAGATGATAACTCACTAGATGAATCCCCAAATCATGGACATTCAGTTTTGAGGAATGCTCGTGTGGAAGCTTCTGGGACCCCTATAATAGTATTAACTGGTTCATCTGCTGAAGATTTTATTGAATCGATGTTAGAAATGAGTGAAAAAAGTAATGTTTGGGGAAGTAATTGCGAAATTCAATTAGTCGCTTTTCATCAGAAGCATAAATTAGATAATTTTCCAATTAAGCTCAAGCCATATACAGATAATATTAAAGCTCTAAATGAAATTGAATTACAAAGGAATGGAATAGTTTTATCTGTTGAAGAAGATCGAATAATTAGAATATTTACTAGGCGTGTGAATGGACTATTATGTTCTTTAACAAGCATAGGAGGCGGACTATCTGGAGTTCGGGTCTTCAGGATAATCATTACTGCTGAAAATGGTAGCTTAATTCATGATTCAGTTTGTAAAATAGGTACTATTGAATCAATAAGAGATGAAGATAGTAGATATACAAAATATATTTCAAGATTGAAACCCGAAGCAACGCCTCGTAAATTAGCTTTATTAGAACATGGTGCAAAAAAACAGGCTGGTGTTTTTTATGGATTAGCTGAAGGTTTTAGCTACAATGCATTTTCGACTGAAATAATAACTAATAAAGCTACTGAGGTTATTAACACCTTAGAAAACTTAATGATCAATTGGTACGTAGAGTCACAAGAACGCAAATATATTTCTGATATTAGGAGACGTGTACTTAGTGATCAAAAAACAGAAGAAATCATTAATACTCATAATCTAGAATGGGTAAAAGAATTTGAAGAAAAAAGAATTCAGGTTAGATGGGGTACAGCTCATGGAGATCTCCATGGGTTAAATATTTTAGTTTCGGAAGATGGCACACCTAATCTTATTGATTATGGAGATACTGCAGAAGGACCATCTACATTAGACCCAATTACTTTAGAGTTTTCAATATTTTTCCACCCTGAAGGGCCACTTAGATCTCAAAATGAATGGCCTACACCTGAGCAAGCGGAAAATTGGGGTAACCTAGAAACTTATCTTGTAGGATGTCCATATCCTGAATTTGTGAGAGCTTGTCGAACTTGGGCTCGAAAAATTTCTGCTGGAGAAAGAGAAATAGCTGCTGTGGGTTATTCCTATTTTCTTCGACAACTGAAATATGAAACAGGCAATTACGATAGAACGCTACATTTACTTCGAGGAGCAGAGAGATATTACTCGAGTACCTAAAAAATACTTATAGTAGGCTTTTAAGGGCTTCTTCAGCAATATAATTTTCAAATGAAGAAGCCTACACACAAAATCTACCGCACAACCAATTGGCCCGCATATAACCGAGCTCTCATTAATCGTGGAAATATTGCCATTTGGTTCGATCCAAAAACACAATGGTATGCACTAACAAGTGGTAAACAAGGTCGAAGTCAAACCTATTCCGACATAGCAATTCAATGCTGTTTGATGATCAAATCTCTATTTAGACTCACTCTACGCATGGATACTGGCTTTGTTCAAAGCTTAATAAACTTTGCGGATTAGATTGGACAGCACCAGACTTCACGACGCTTTGTAGAAGACAGAAGCATATTGATATTGCAATTAGTTATCAGAAAAACAGTGATGGGCTTCATTTACTCGAAGACTCAACTGGTCTGAAGTTTTTAGGTGAAGGCGAATGGAAACGAAAGAAACATCAGCCTGAATATCGTCGCCAATGGCGTAAATTACATATTGGTATAGATGCTAAAACCTTGCAAATACGCGCTATTCAGCTCACAACCAATAATGTGAGTGATTCAGAAGTACTTGGTGATTTACTGGATCAGATTCCACAAGATTAGCAGATTGACTCCGTTTATACCGATGTTGCTTATGACACCAAGAAATGCCGTCAGGTCATTGCAGATCGGCAAGCGCATGCAGTGATTCCACCTAAACGTTTAGGCAGGACACTATGGAAAAAATGGTCAGACTATCATCGCCGAAATTTAGTCGAAACCAAGATTCATTGCATAAAGTTATTAGGCGATAAACTCAGTGCAAGAAACTTTCAAAGCCAAGTCAATGAAATTCATGCACGTGTAGCAGTCCTCAACAGATTTACGGAATTAGGTCGCCCTCATACCCAAGTTGTATCTTAAATTTGGATCTTCTAGGGTAGCTCTATCTTTCAAACCTTTGTGCAACAAAGCCCCTTAGGAGTAATAATGTTTTTAAAGAATTAAATATATTTCATAGTTTAATTAACATGATTATGAAAGCCTATAGCAGAAACATAGACTTTCATTTTATTGCCTAATTATTAATCTAATAATAAGTCTTCTATACGTAGAAAATCAAAGAATGCTTCTAAAATTTTATCGCTTCGTTGTTCGATTGTCTTCTCGGTGAATTCATTCAAATAAATTAATTCCCCTATTTCAGAAATTTGGCTTGGATATTGATTTTTCCCTCTACGTTGCGTACCACTATAAATTTTCTTTTTATCCTCGAAGCGATAATCAGAAGCTTTTATATTAATACTTTCTTCCAATAATATTTTATTTCCAAGAGATTCTAAATTATCTATATTTTCTAAACCTTTTTCCATTTGATATCTTTTTTTAGAAAAAATATGTTCCAAATGAAAAACTTCAGTTAAGTTCAATATAGATTGATCCTTGAGATTAAACGCATACCATGTAATTATTGAGCGAGTAATACTTCGCTGATTAGTGAATGTATATGTTTTAAAAAGTGTTCTAGTGTTACTTTCATTAAATTTATATTTTGAGAAAGTTATCTCTTTATTATTTACAATATTGATCATCTCATCATATACAGGCGTTCTTAAAGCATTTACACCAGGATTTGTAAGAGCATAAGTATAAATAAAAGCTGTAATTTTGTTTAAGAAATTAATAAAATTATTTTCATTCAATAAACCATTTTCATCTTTATTTTGTAGAAAATATGCTGAAGTAATATTTTGCCACATTCCATTAGGAGCATAGTGTAAGACAAATAGCTTTTTTAAAACAGGAGTTGTAAATTTATTTTCATCTTGGATTTTAATGCTTTCCCAAAAAACAGCTAGTTCATATAAATCTTTAATAGTTTTTTCTGAATTTAAATATTGGTACTTATTTTTTTCATAAAATTTCCTAAGAGCTTCTGTTGTTGAACTTTTGATACCTTCTTTTGCTCTTAAAAAATACATATATCGTGTAAAAAGCTCATCCATTGGTGCGCCCGATGTACTCGATGTGAAAACTCTATTCGAAATTTCTTCTATTTCTTTCCAGTTTTTTATAAACTCTGCTTTCTTTCCAATCTTTCCATAAAATTTGTAGAATTGGGCCTTAAATATATCAGCATCAGATAGTGGTAAACCCCTATCATTTAATGTGGAAAAAATTCTTAGTGCGGTATCCTGTGAATCAGCTTCGATAGGTAATAAAATACAGTTACCTAATATTCTGGCTGGTAAGTAAGGAAAATAGCTTGGAAATTCCTGTAAAAAATCATCAATTTTTTTACAGAAAAACAAATAGTTGCTTACATATTTGCTTTTGCTATTTATTTTTATATTACCTGTCTTTAGCAATTCTAGAAACTCATCTTTATCATCATCAGATGCAACCTCAGAATCAATTTTTAATTCTGATTTAACTGCTTCACCAAAAGCATCCGTTTTCCAAATACAACTTTCTATTCGTTTTTTAGTAAGTTGTGAATTCTGATCTTTCATTTTTGAGAATTTATCAAAAAATGCTCTTAATAAAAGTAAAAGTGTAGTAAGTCTCTGTTGACCATCAATAACTTCTGATTGATCTCTATCATTTTTATATGTAACTACTGAGCCTAAAAAATACTCATCTTTTTTATCATCAAATTGGTCTACATTGTTCTCAGGGAAAGCAAACGTAAAAATATCGTCCCAAAGCGTTTGGCATTGTTCTTCATCCCACGCATATGGACGTTGATAATCTGGAATTAAAAAATCGGCATGCTTACCTGAAAAAAGTTCATAAATAGTTTTTTGATCTACGTTTAATTTGGACATAACGAATTAATTAGATGATTAAATTAATCTATTATTTTAATTGAATTTTATGGAAAAGTGGTAACTATCTCATTATCGGTATTCACGAAATACAACATCAAACAATTTATAATTAGAAAACTCCCCATACCTCAATCAGAACTCCCCTATGCAGATAGGAGAAAAAGGGCAAACAGCAGAAAGTCCAAATTCCCCCAAGCCTAATCGTTTTCCACACGCTTTACGCCTCGATGGTCTAGATCATAGAAGATTCATCTTCGTCGTAGATCGAGTGGAAAGCCGAAGTGCTAGGAAACGTTAATTGAGAGATGGATTTACGTGAGGGATATAGACCAACGGACTATCGAACGGATGGACCACAAAATAGACCGGAAAATCCGATGGTCTAAAAATAGCAGACATTAAAAAACCTCATAACTCAAAGAGTTACGAGGTTGAATTTGGTGGGCCCACCGTGACTCGAACACGGGACCAACGGATTATGAGTCCGCTGCTCTAACCAACTGAGCTACAGGCCCTTTATCAAGTGAATTGATTAATTATCAACTACTTGGAACGTCAGCAATACTATCTAAGATTTTAGAGTTTATCAAGTTTTTTTTACAATTAGACTGTAGAGAATAGCTTGATATAGTATTTAGCATTGCGACAGCTAGTGATTCTATATAGGTCAACACCAAGAGTAAAGCTGACAAAGACATTTATTGATCAATCGGAGCCTAGTTATACGATTTATCGAGTCAATGAGTTGATTGGCTTTGTTGTAGGTGTGAATACCAACTATAAAACTTATAAATATCGAGAGGAAAAGTCTACAGTTGCTACAGCAAACGAAGCTTTTATAAATTACTCCAATTTAAAGTTTCTTAAATCAAAATCAATCATGGGTTATACATTCAAAAATAGAACGTTTTAAAAAGGGTGGTATTGAAATTGTGATTAGCATCTTAATTAAAGATTTTTTATTTTAATAGTATTTCAATTAATTCACTATTAGAAAAGCAAGGAAACACCTTGCTTTTCTTAGTTTAATTTAAGCACTTCTAAAATGCTAAGCTTATAAAAATAGCTAAAAATTACGCTAACTTAGCCTTGCCAACTCGCAAGCATATAGATCGCAATCGCAAGCAAAAATAGACCCACCAAGAGTAAAATATATTTAGGGATCCTACGCTTTTCTTGTGCTTTTTCTGACCTTTCTTGAGCGGTTGATGGGTTGTTATCATGTTGCATATTAACCTCTAAGATTTATCAAGTGATTAATTTATATGGTGGACTAATCTCAGTACTACTGTGTGAATAAATGTTGTTAAAAAGTGAGCAGTGTGGATTGAATGAAATTTTAAGTATTGAATGAAATGATACTTTAAAATAAGGGCTAGTTATTTTAAAAATAAAAAACATAGTATTAATTGATATTCTATATTGATTAAAAATAAATAAGCACGACTTAAATTCACAAGTACTTACAACACTAAACAGCGAATAAAATAATCCATGCTATAAAAACTATGTTTATATCTATTATTTATCGTTATATGGAGAAGTGATTATGCCTGTAGGAGATAAATCTGCATATACTGCAAAGCAGAAAAGACAAGCCCAACATATTTATGAAAGTGAGAAAAAACAAGGTCGTTCGGATGAAGATGCGGAACGTATTGCTTGGGCGACCGTAAATAAGCAGGATGGAGGTGGGAGAAAATCCCGCCACTCTTAACTGCTTAAATCCACTTCGGTGGATTTTTTTATTTGTTAGATAAACTGCTAACTTTGAAAAATTAAATAATAGAGTTATAAAGATGTTTTTTAAAACTTATATAGGATTATTTATGGGTATTTTTTTTAAATATTAAGCCGTTAGTCATTATCAATTGCTACTCATAATTTCTAGAATGGAAAATATATCAAAATGTAAACAGGGCAAATATTAAGTATAATTGACTTAGACAGATGTAAAAGTAAATACTTAGACCTGCATGCGGATCTAAATACAATGATTGAAGAAGATTCTAAGTCAGAAAAATAGCTGCTCGTTATTAGTTCAAAATTAATACGGATCACTTGAAAATTTGTTTCTATCTCCTATAACAAGCTAAAAAATGATAATGATATGTATTCTTGATTATGTTTAAAGGAAAAAGCTTTGATAATTTTTTAAAATTTAGCTTCTCTATGTTTATGGTTTTAACCTTTTGTGCGCTCGGCATGGCGATCTATCAGAAATTCACAGGTCAAGTAGATAAAATTGTTTTAGGTTCAGCTCTAAACTTTATGTTTTTTGCATTTTTGCAAAATATCAATAGGAAATTCAATACTTGGAGAACCGGCTTGACCTTATCAATGAAGATGAAAGACAGCGCCAATTGAGATTGGATGAGGACACGAAAGTCTTAAAAATAAGGTTTAATCAAATATAAAACGCTCGATGAAATTCATTGAGCGTTTTATATCAAATAAGTGTCAATCTACTGTACAATGAAACACATATAAAATTGAATATAACTCAGTTGTAATCGGCCAAATCTATACTTCTAGCCAAGTGTCTTTAACCTCTTGAGAATCTTTAGTTAAGATAACTTTTTCGCCTTTTATCTCACCAACCCAAGATGTTGGTATAAGATGATGATGTCCATCTCCATGTTTGGTTAGCTTGATTTGCTCTGCACCAACAAGGTGATCTACCTCACCAACTTTGGTTCCACAAGATGCAATAACATCGGCATGATTCTTAATACTTTCAACATTGATAGAAGTCATTTGATACTTTCCTATTGAAATGTGATTTGAATATTTACCTTATATGAAATATTTGGGTGAGTCTTGGTCTGAAATGAAAAGGCTACAAGACAGTCAAAATAATTACTTAATGAATTAAATTTTATACATGGTAATTTTTGAAATTAATTATAAATGAAGCCATTACAGTATTTTAAGTTGCTGTAATGGCTTCAAGTTCTAACAGATAGGCTTAGAAACGATAACCTACACCAAGGTAAGTGATCAGTGGATCGATCTCAATTTTAGTTTTAGCCTGAATAAGCTTGGCATTGTTATTGGTATTAAGGACAGTAATGGTTGCCGTATTGTCTAACTTCGCATAAGAAATAGAGGCAGTTGCAAACCAGTTTTGTTTAAAGTCATAGGTAAAACCAGCTGTAACAATGGGCGCAATGGTATCAGTAGCATCTACTTTAACTTTCATATTGCCGCTCGATGGTTTTCCCTCCAAAGAAGCCCCAGCTTTACCATCATGAATATTTTGAATCATATGTCCAGCACGTATCAAATCATTTTCAATTCCTGAATTGATTTCGATATCGTTGAAGTAGGCATACATTAAACCAGCACCTACAAATGGTCTGAACTTATTGACACCAGATTTACCAAAATAGTACTGTGCTTGTATTGCAGGCGTCCAAGCTCTAGCAGATGCGGCAGTGTCATAACTATCCAAGTCTGTAATTAAAAGATTGTTTTTTAAATATAAATCGCCCACTAGGCCCTGAAGTGGTTGTGAAGTCGCTGAAAAAGGTGCATAGACAGTTCCTTTACCTTTTAAGTCAACTTTTGGGGGAATCCCAGCAATCAATTGAACGGCAACATTGTCTGTGACATTATAAGTAAACATCATACCTAGCGTGTCTACATCTTCAACTTCCAAACCAGCATCTGCTGACCAGTGGGCAATTCCATCGATTTCAGCAATTCCTGTTAATTGGTCTATTAAGGTTGGATCTTCTGCCATGATTACATCTAGCAGGTCATCAAATAAATAGCGTCCTTCTTCATTACTGGGTGCATTGAGTAAGCTAATTAGGTTGGGGTCCATCGCATCAATGCGAGATTGATCAACATTATCTAAAATGGTTTTCCCTGAAATTACACCTACGGAAGCTTTAGTACCATCACCTACAGAAGTATTGATTCTAAAAGGTTGTGCTTTCCCCATTGATGACATATGCAACCAACCTGAAGAAACCGAGAAGCGTTTAAAATCTTCAGCTTGGCTGATTCCCGCAATACAAAATAGTGAGGTTGTAACTATGACTTTTTGAAAGATCTTTTTTGTTTTCACTTGAATTCATCCTTTTTAAATACAATCACTGTCTTCTTGACAAATGAGACTATTAAAATTACATAAAACAACCAATAAGTAGAGTAAAAACTCTAATTTAGAAATAGCATTAAGACTTAAAAGCTAATAAATAATGGTTGAAAAGTATTATAAAAAACATAAAATCATAGAGTTGTTTAAAAACAATGTATTTGTAGGTATATTTTTTATATAAATAAAGTATTACAAAATAGTGACATAGTTTTACTTTTTGATAAATTTACTTTACTCTTAATTATATTAAAAAAATTACAGGATAAATTAGAAAATCTAAATTTAATTATTATTCATGAAATCTTTTTAATTAATTGTCGATATAAATTTTATTATTTTTCAAGATCTAAAATACAACTTAAACTAAAATAGAAAATGATAAATAAATGCCTATTGATTTGCATTTATTTAAAATCCGATACATCTCATCACGATTTTAATTGCCAAAAGAATGAGGCAGATTATTCCAACAGCATAAGAAATACTGCGCCATGGTTGAATTGCACTGAGATAGGTGACTGTATGTGTGAATCTTGCAATCGTAAAAATACAAAATACCCAGACAATAAAATCACTGTTTAGGTTTAATGCAATACAAAGCGCTCCAAGCACCCAAAACACGGGAATATTTTCTAAATCATTTGCCCAAGCTTGACTCGCTCTAACTACCAGCGGCAAGTCTTCTGGCCTAACTTTTACACTGACAAAATTAGCGTCTTCGGTATTTTTAAACGCTTTATTCTTAATACGGTGAAATCCTTGATAACAAGAGATTGCAAGCATTTTAAGAAAAAGTAAGATTACACAAAATGCATAGATATGCAGTAAATTATTCATAGGTACTCATTTATTGGTATGCTTAAGATGTATTTAAATAAGTATATCTATTTAAGGTGACTTGTAATTCTTTTAGAGTAAAATATTTTTACGTGGTTTAAGATTCCCATCTTCATCAATATTGCTTAGATGATTGCGGTATAAGATGATACATTTAAAATTGTGAATATCGAGCATGATTAATAAGGAGTTATTTTTATCGCTTTTCTAAATAAATTTAAATGCTTTTCACCTGTAAATCAAAATAAAAAATAAGGCAATTATGCGAAAAAGGAGCATAAAAATTTTGCAATTATTTTACCTGAAAACTCTTCCGTCTGGGGGTGTAATTAGGATTAGAGGAGTTGAAATGATTTAATCAAGATAGAAAAAATCAATTAAATTTTTATACAAATTAAATTTATTTATTTTTTATTGTTAATTTAGAATTTGAATTGAGTTAAATGTACTGTAAGGCGTTTAACAATTTTACATTTTTAACTGACTATTTTTGTGTGCAAAACAAGTGTTTAAAATGACAAAAATAAATATATAAATGTAAAAAATAAGCACAATAGAGATTGTCTTTTTAAGCTTTTACTTGGACAATTCGCAAATTCTGATTTTATTATGTTAGGTAGTTATGAAAAAGTTGTTGGGAGAACTTACTTTTAAGCTCTCAGGTTGGTCCTATGAAGTTAATCAAAGTGTATTAGAAAAAAAACAAGTGATCATCGGTTTTGAACATACCTCCATGATGGATGCAGTATTGTCATTGGCAATTTTTCAAATTCATGACCTTAAAATCCATACTTTAATTAAAAAAGAATTATTTAAAGGTCCATTGAAACCATTTTTAGAAAAAATTGGTGGCATTCCTGTAGATCGTAAGTCAAACAAAGACGTCGTTTCACAAATGGTTGATCTATTTCAGAGTAATGACGAATTTAATTTGGTGATTGCGCCAGAAGCGACTCGTGCAGAACGTGGGCAAGCTCGTAAACCGATTCGGACTGGTTTTTGGCATATCGCAAAAGCAGCTGGTGTTCCTATTGTTTTGATGTATGCAAACTCAAAAACAAAACAAGGTGGAATCTTTGGAAAGATTTACCCAACAGATCTAGATCAAGACTTAGCAGAAATTAAACGTCTATATAAAGAACATACAGGACTCGATATTATGATTCCTGAGGCAAAAAATTCTTAATTTGCATTAAATCTAAAAAATAAGCACTTTCTCATAAAAAAGTGCTTATGGTAGAATTGTCGCAATTTGATATGGCATAAAGCCAATCTACAGGAGCATATTTCGCATGGCGGGTCATTCCAAGTGGGCCAATATTAAGCATCGCAAAGCAAAACAAGATGCAAGTCGTGGTAAAGTTTTTACCAAATATATTCGTGAATTAACCACAGCAGCAAGACTTGGCGGTCCTGATGTGGGAAGTAACCCTCGTCTACGTGCTGTTGTCGAAAAAGCACTTTCAGTGAATATGACACGCGACACGATCAACCGTGCTATTCAACGTGGTGCTGGTGGTGAAGACAACGATGACTTAAAAGAAGTCACTTATGAAGGTTATGGTGTTGGTGGTGTTGCGGTGATTGTAGAAACCATGACAGATAACCTTAATCGTACTGTGCCTGATGTTCGTCATTGTTTTTCTAAAACCAATGGTAACTTAGGTACAGCAGGCTCAGTGGCATATTTGTTTACCAAACGTGGTGAGATTACTTTTGAAGATGTTTCTTTAGAAGACAAAATCATGGATGTGGCTTTGGAAGCTGGAGCTGAAGATATCGAAGTGAACGAAGATGAAATCTTAGTAATCACTACACCTGAAAGTTTTGGTGATGTACAAGATGCATTAACTGCTGCTGGGTTAAAATCAGATAATGCAGAAGTGGTTATGAGTCCATCTACAAAAGCATTGATCGCTGATGTGGATCAAGCAAAACTCATTGTTAAAATGATTGATATGTTTGAAGATCTTGATGATGTTCAAAACGTATATACCAACGTTGAATTCACAGATGAAGTATTGGCTGAATTAGACAGTTAAGTCTGATTTAAGTAGATAAAACGCACCTTGGGGTGCGTTTTTATTGAGAGAAAATTTATTGCTGATTTAAAACAGAGGAAATAAATTTATTTTTTTCAATCCGGTAATCGATCATATCTAAATTTTCACAACGCTTTTTTAGATCATTGTAAGTTTGCACCAGTTTAGAGGACTGCCTGAGTGTATCTCTAAATTTAATAAATGACTCAAATTCAGAACCATTAACAACAAGTTGAAAGACGACATCATCACCATTGAGCGATTCCAACATACACAATTGATCTGTTCTCAGTGTTTCTAATTTCTCTTGAAAATTTAATCGATAAAGTTTTTGAATTGCATCATTAAATTCAGATTGATCCACTGCAATATAAACGTCTAAATCTCCTTTAGAGATTGCATTGGGAATCGAAGAGGCACCAATGTGCTCAATTTTTGCATTGATTAAAAGTGCATTGATTTGAGTTTTATAATACGCAAACCGTGCATTACATTGGGGTTGATATTCTTCAGCTAAATAAAATCTCATAAAAAGATCCATTCAAATACAATGTGATATCTTTGATTCTAAATTCTACCTTTCTAAAACATCATAAAATAAATGTTTAAGACCAATGAGAGTAGCTTTACTTTATTGGTTTTAATTTGGTTGGATGCACCATGCAAAAGCTAAACTGGTTCAATACAAAATTTAAATTCGATTGAGTAGGCCAGTACAATTAAACACATGTTTATATTCTTTAATCACGAAGCTTGAATGTAGTGCAACCACATGCTCAATTTTACCAATTCGCTTGAGTAAAATTTCACTGTAATTCTCCATATCTTTTGCGATCACTTCGACAAGGAAATCGGCGGTTTGCCCAGTCACTAAAAAGGCGTTAATCACTTCAGGGATGTTTTCGAGTTCTTCTAAAAATTTAGCAAAGGTATCTGTGTCATGTTTACTTAGGGAAATTTGTAAAATGACATGTAATTTAAAGCCTAACTTTTCAAAATTAATATCACGCTTTAGATTGGTCATGATATCGGTTTCGATCAAGTGTTTGATACGACGATGAACAGAACTTACAGATAGGTTAATACGTTCTGACAATTCATTTAGATTGATGTCTTCATGAGTTAAAATTTCTAAAATTTGTTTGTCGTAACGATCCAATTCCATATTTTTATCCAGCTTGAAAAAATTTTCTGTATTAATGTAGATTGATTTTTATATTTTTTCAATATTTGAATGAATTTTGAGAATAAATATCATAAAAATATAATTTATAGAAAATGAATCAGTTTAATTCTGAAAGTATTCTGGGTTGGTCCATATCCTAATGCACTTGCGAATGGGCTGTTGAAAACATTGAGCTAATTGATAAAGCTTAATCACAAGGATTGAAGCTTATTTTTAGTTATTTCTCATCTATAAAGTTTTTACTTTATACTATTTAAAATTGAAAAGTTTATCCACCAATGCTTGAACATGATCTAGAACTTACCGAATCTGAAATGCATCTCTATTCTCGTCAAATTTTACTTGATGGTTGGGATATTGAGGCACAGGAAAAATTAAAACTCGCCAATGTACTGATTGTTGGTTGCGGTGGAATAGGGTGTACCACTGCCGAATTGTTGGCACGTGCAGGTATTGGGAAAATTAGTCTGATTGATGCTGATACAATTGAAATGAGTAATTTACAAAGACAAATTGCTTATGTTGAGCAAGATGTAGGATTTTATAAAGCAGAGATATTGGCCAAGAGATTGCAAACAATTAATCCTTTTATCCAAGTAGAAAGTTATATCAGTAAATTGGATGAAAATAATGCGCAAGCTTTGATTGCTCAGCAGGATTTAGTTTTAGATGGTTGTGATAACTTTACCACCCGTTATCTGGTGAACCACATTTGTACCCAGCTGCATGTTCCATTGATTAGCGCTTCTGCGATTGGTTTTCAAGGTCAGCTCTTTATGATTGATGGTGATTCAGCTTGTTATGAATGCTTATTTCCCAAAGCGCAACAGCATAATGAAAGTCTTCGCTGTGCTGACTCAGGTGTATTAGCCACCACACCCAATGTCATGGCAAGTTTACAGGCACATCATGCTCTTCTATTTTTAGGTTTAGCGAAAACCCCATTGAAGCAAAAACTGTTGCTATGGGATGGGATAACAATGAAACAACGAATTTTAGCCTTTGAAAAAGATAGAGATTGTACAAACTGTCAGGCAAGCCATACTGCAAATGCTGATTAATTTGCTACACTTATACAAATTCAATTTAATGTTGACATTATGAAAAATAATATCTTTTTAGATGGTCTACGTTCAGTTGCCCGAGTTGGGGAAACTGCTGTTATCGCGGCCAAAGCAGGTATTAAATATGCCACTGAAAAACCAAGTAATGCCAAACTGATGCGTGAAACCTTTGAATCATTAGGCTCAACTTATATTAAATTGGGTCAATTTATTGCCAGTACGCCATCTTTATTTCCTCGTGAATATGTTGAAGAGTTTCAAGGCTGTTTAGACCAAACGCCTTATTTACCTTTTAGCTATGTTCAGGGCGTGTTGGAACAAGAATTTGCTGGGCGTAATTTAAGTGAAATCTTTGCATCTATCGATGAAAAGCCTCTTGCTTCAGCATCTATTGCCCAGGTTCATGCTGCCAAATTGGTGACTGGTGAAGATGTTGTAATTAAAGTGCAAAAACCTGGTGTAGAAACTATTCTTTATACCGATTTAAATGTATTGCACTGGGCAACCAAGGTTTTGGAAAAAGCGATTCCAAAAGTAAAATTTGCTTCATTGGCAGATATTGTTGATGAAATTAAAACACGTATGGTGCGTGAAGTTGATTTCATTGAAGAAGCACAAAATTTGGATGATTTTGTGAATTATCTCAATGTATCTCAAAACACGGCAGCAACAGCTCCAAAGGTCTATCATCAATTTTCAACACGCCGTGTACTCACCATGCAACGCTTGTATGGTGTGCCACTGACTGATTTTGATGTAGTCAGAAAAGTCGCGAAAGATCCATCTCAAGTGCTGATTACCGCCATGAATACTTGGTTTGGTAGTTTAATGTTATGCCAGTCTTTCCATGCCGATTTGCATGCGGGTAATCTGATGTTACTTGAAGATGGCCGTATTGGTTTTATTGATTTTGGTATCGTAGGACAGTTAAAACCTGAAGTTTGGCAAGCATGTATGGCATTTATGGATGCTTTACAAAAGACAGATTACACGTTGATGGCTGAAAATATGTTGGGTATGGGTATGACCAGTACTCAAGTCGATACTCAGGTTTTGGCAGAAGATTTAGAGCGTCTATTTAGTGGGGTACTACTTGCAGATCCACAAAAAATTATGACGTCTAATCCATCAGATTTAAATGACATCATGATGGATATGGTGGGTGTAGGCGAGCGTCATGGTATTCGTTTCCCACGAGACTTCGCGTTATTATTTAAGCAAATGCTATATTTTGATCGTTTTATGCGTGTTCTTGCGCCATATACCGATATTTATGCTGATCAACGTTTACAGATGGTGCAAAATATTGATCCTGTGTCACTGTTAAAACATTGATATAGATGTTTTCTCCTTGTGGAAAAGTGGCTAGGTCTGATTGTATAATCTTGCTTGGCCCTTTTTTAAAAGGGCATTTTTTATTTAAATTGAGAATTTATAAACGTCATGGATGCAATTATCATTGAAGGGTTAAAAGTTGAGACTGTGATTGGCTGCTTCAATTGGGAACGGCAAATTATCCAACCTTTAATGTTGGATCTCCACATTCAAACCAGTTTAGAACAAGCGTCTAACTCAGATGAATTAGTCGATACATTGAACTATGCTGAAATTTGTGAAATTTCTGCCAAAGTGATTCAGGATGCTGCACCAAAATTGATCGAACATGCAGCCAAATTGGTGTTGAATACGCTTTTCTCTACCTTTCCGCCTATTGAATCGATTATGATTACGATCCGTAAGCCTGCCATTATCCCGCAAGCAAATTCTGTAGGAATTCGTCTTGAACGACACCGAAATGATATTCGCCCTAGCTCTAGCGAGTAATCGCGATCCACAACAAAATTTTCAAAAAGCATTTGCTCAGATTGCCCATTTGGGAATGGTGTCATTTTCTCCAATCTATTTAATTCCATGCCGTGATGGAATTGGTGCAGATTATTGGAATGCTGCATGTTTGGTTCAAAGCCAGCTGTCTGTAGATGAAATGCTATCTTTATTAAAAAAGATGGAAGCAGACTCAGGTCGTGTACGCCCATCACATCAAATTTCCTTGGATATTGATCTCATTGCATGGGGATCTCATTTAACTGCAATGCAATTTAATCCAAAGAAACTACCATTGGCGTTGGATGTTAAAGTGCCGATGTCTGATCTTTGGGAAGATGCATTATTCAAACATTCCGCAGATCAATTTCCAGTTATCATTTTATAGTCTTTAAAATAAATAGGTTAAAAAACAATGTATTTTAAGCCCTTGGCATTATTCAGTTGTGTGCTTTTATTTAGTGCATGTCGCCATTTACCTGAACAATCTGTTACACCAGTACAAGCTGTAAGTGAAGTGCAAAGCTTACAATAGCGGGATAACAATCTTAAGCAAAAAGTGAATGCTTATACACAAGATCAAGCTTTATTTGATGTGGCATTTGATGATCTCAATCAAGATGGGCAAGATGAAGCCATCGTGCTTTTAAAAGGGCAAGATTGGTGTGGGTCTGGTGGTTGTACAATGCTGATCTTTCAAGGAAAATCTAATCACCAGTTTGACTTTTTAAGTAAAACAACCTTGGTGGATACGCCAGTTTACTCTACAACATATATGCATAATGGTTGGAAGCAAGTGCTGGTTTATAGCCGAAAGCATGGGCAAGTGATGTTGAAATTTGATGGAACTCAATATCCGCTCAATCCATCTTTATTGCCTGTCGCAACTGCAAAATTGCCACCGAATACAGCTAAATTACTTTTGGGTGTTGCTGACTAATTTTTTATTTTAACCCACAGCTCTATATCAAAATGTGGGTTAAACAGAACTTAGTAAAATGCTAAAAAACAAGCCCAGCAAGTGGGCTTGTAAATCAGTTAAATCATGCTGTGAGATAAATTAGATAAAATAACTGGTCTTGGTCATCAGTTTAGAAATAGCAGTCATGGTGATCTTCACTGGAATAGGCAGCTCTACACCACCAGCAGTTAATGCTGTATCACGATGATGCAGTTCATCTTCATTCATCTGCACCAATATTTTACGTGAGCGCTCGTCTTGAGCTGGAAGCTGACTGATATGGTGTTGTAAATGTAAGCTGACTTGGCGTTCAGTTTCAGCCACAAAACCTAAACTGTATTTATCACCTGCAATGCCAGCAAGCGCACCCATACCAAAAGAAAGACCGTACCATACAGGATTCAGCAAACTGGTATGACTGTCGAGCTCTTTTAAACGATCTTCACACCAAGCCAAATGATCTTGTTCTTCAATTGCTGCAAATTCCATTTCACGACGTACATTTGGAAGTTTGGCTGTTAATGCTTGCCCATGATAAAGCGCTTGAGCACAGACTTCACCACTATGGTTAACGCGCATTAAGCCTGCAACATGACGTGCTTCACTGACAGCCAGCTTAGTTTCGACTGCATTGGATGGATTGCTTCTTTGTGCCGAAGTTGCACCAGGTACTAAACTTCTTAAAGCTTGGTCAAATGAATTGATCAATTTATCGATGCCAGTATATTGACGCATATTAGTCCTCCAAAGAAACCTGAGTTGTCGCTATTAATGGTTTTAAACGAATTAATAACCAAGTACTAAAAATAGCACTCAGCACAGCTGTGATACAGAATAAGATTTTAATATCTATTTTCAAAATACTTAAGATGAGAATAGAAAAAATTGCCGATGAAACCATGAATATTGCATTAAAAATATTGTTTGCCGCAACCACACGTGCACGGTGAGATTTTGGGGCATAGGCTTGCATCATGGCATAAAGTGGAACGATATAAAAACCTCCACTTATGCCCAATAAGGTGACTGCAAGCATGACATGATAATAAATTGCCCCTGAATTAAACATATCAGAAATCGCAATCAGATCACCGGTACGTTCTGGAACAAAAGCCAAACTAGTTGCTAAATAGAGTGCAAATAGCGTTAAGCCAATCGCACCAAGCGGTACCATTTTGATATTCACTTCTGCACCGCCAATTTTACGGCACAGTAACGAACCTACGCCAATGCCGACAGAAAAAAATGTAAGCAATAAACTAACAACATTTTCATTGGCATGTAGGTTTTGCTGTGTTAACTGCGGGATTTGTGTGAGATAAGTTGCACCATAAAACCAGTACCAAGAATTGCCTAAAAGTACGATAAAAATTAACGGTAAACTTTTAGCATAGCGGATGGTTTGGAAACTGGTACGAAAGAAATTCCAATCGATCTCTAAGTCTTCATTTGAAGTAGATTGTTTAAGGACAAAACGACTGGATAAATAACCTACTACTGCAATAGATACGATGGTTAAGCAAATCCAGATCATATTGCCTTGTGACAGCGAAATGACTGCGCCGCCTAAAATCATCCCAATTAGAATCGCAATGGATGTGCCTGACTGAAACAGGGCATTACCAGACATCAGTTCATTGGGTTTTAAAATTTCAGGCAAAATCGCATATTTGATTGGCCCAAAAAAAGTACTATGCGTGCCCATTAAAAATAAGGCGAAGAGTAAAATCCAAAGATTACCCAATAAAAAACCTGCTGAGGCGATCAGCATGATGATGATTTCTAAAATTTTAATACTTCGGACTAAAAATGAGCGTTCGTATTTATCTGCAATTTGACCTGCGGTCGCAGAGAAGATGAAATAGGGTAGAATAAACAGTAACGCAGCGAGATTGTTGAGTGTACTGATATTGGCAGACTGATGATGAATCCAACCATAGGTAATGACGAGTAATAATGATTGTTTATAAACATTATCATTCAGGGCGCCAAAAAACTGGGTAAGGAACATCGGTAAAAAACGTCTTGTCCCTAAAATATGCTCATTTTTTTCCATTGTAGACGACTTCATTTAGTTATATATAAGAAATGTGTTGAAATGGTAACTATCTCTCAAAATCATGTATCATGTTTTTAACTTAAATCATGTGTAAAACCAATTGGTTTGGGTATTTGAAAGATTTTTAATAATTGATCTTTCTACAAATAAATTTAGGTCATTCGAGCTTGGTATGCCAGCAAAAATTAATTTTAAAAAATCTGTGCTTTCACATAGTGTACATTTACACTTTGACCGTTATCATATCAATAAACTGATATGTTCAAGTGTTTTTTTAAGTGTTTTTGCGATCCCTGTCAGTTATGCCGATCAAATACAAAGCAATCAGAACTTGCCATCAAGCTCTGAAACCATCAGTACAAGTTCTGAAAAAATCAGCAATACTCAAGAACAATTAGAATCAGCGGCCATTCAACAAGGCGTATCCAACGAAAAGATCGACCAGTTAGATCAGAAAATTCAACAAGCTCAACAAACTGATCAAATAGATAGCGTTAAAATGCTTGAACAACAAGAAAAAAATATGGGGGTGCAAGATGATTTTAAGCCGATCCAATTTGAAGATCTTGAAGAGTTACCTGCTGTTGCTGTGGATCAGTCTTTAGCAAATGAAATTTATAAAGTTGCAGAAGATGCAAAAACGGATGCACAGAATTTTCGTAATGGGGTGACCAAAGCACCTCAAGTTGAAGTGACTAATGCGACCCAGCAAGAATTGAATGAAATTACGCAAGCGCCGGTCAATGTTGATGAACTTATACAAACTATTCGTGCAGACAACAAAATTTCTGTAGAAGAAAATCAATCGGGTAAAACTTTGGTTGATAATACACAGAGTAATACTGATGAAGAAAAGGCTAAACCTGGCTTCTTTAAAAGTTTAGTCAATAAAATTCGTGGACCACAAGACAACGGTGTACCAATTCCAAAAATCGGTGTCTCAGTGACGGGTGCGCCTGCGGTTCTTGCAACTAATTTAAAAGCAAAGTTAGGCACCTTTACCCAAGAAGCATATTCTGATTTTAACGGTTCAGTACCACAGTTGAGAACACTCGCTGTACAGGCTGCCCAAGCGGTGGGCTATTACAATGCGGAATTCAAATTTAGCAAAATTGATGATACTCATTTAGGTGTTAAAGTCACGCCACATGATCCAGTCAAAGTGGCTGAACAAAATATTGAGTTTACTGGGGCAGGTTCTAAACTGGCACAGTTCCAAGTTATTGGCGTACTTCCTGATTTAGAAGAAGGTGATATTCTCAATCACGGCGCCTATGAATCTACAAAAAGCCGAATTGTGGATGCAGCCTCAAATAACGGATTTTTTGATGGTTATTGGCGTTTACATGATGTCAAAGTTGAGCAACCGCAAAACAAAGCCAAAATTGATTTAAAATACGAAACGGGTGATCGTTATAAATTGCAAGATGTGGAGTTTAGAATGAGTGATCCTTCTAAGCCACTCCCGATTGATTTAAAAATACTAAAAACCTTAGCACCGTGGGAAGATGGAGCGGATTATACCGCATGGCGTGTCAATGGTTTGGCCAACAACTTAACCAACTCGCGTTATTTTAACTATACCTTGGTTGATGCGGTTAAGCCGGATGCAATTGTAAAACCACTTGAACTTCCCGCAGACCTGCAAGCCTTAGTGGACCAGCAGAAAATTACTGAAACTACATTGTCTGCTCAAACCAATGCAGATAAAGCACATTTGTCAGATAAAGAAGTGACTCAAAATGTGGTCAATGAAAATCAGTTTGCGGGGACGCAAGGGGAAGAAGTCAATCCAAACTTAAAGCAGCTTCAAGCGCAACAGAAAGAAAAAGAATCAGATGAAGATCTACTCAAAGATCAGGCTCGTGAGAATAAAAAGATCCCAGTGATCGTGACCTTAAATGCGGACCGCTTAAACAGCTTAGAAACGGGTATTGGTTATGGGACGGATACGGGCGTACGTTTACGTGGTCAATATAGACGTGCGATTGTCAATCATCTGGGACATTCTTTTGATGCCAATATGGAATTGTCAGAAATCCGCCAAGCTATTGATGCTCGTTATAACATTCCTTATAAACATCCACTAAATGATTACTTTAGTCTAGTTGCAGGTTATGAACGCGAAACTCGTGATGGTATTGGTAATGACATGGACTTGGTCATCGAGTCTGCTGTTGCTGGGGTTGACCGTATTATTAAAGGTTCAAGAAAAGAGTGGCAACATATTCTAGGTGTGCGTTACCGTTTAGACCGTGTCACTCAAAATGGCCCTGTAGATATTGCCAATATTCCTGACGCTTTTTTAATTCCTGGCTCTAATCAAGAACAACAGTCATTGTTATTGGGTTATGAAGCAACCAAAACAACCAGTGATAATCGTATCAATCCAACACGAGGATATAAACAAAGTTATAAAATTCAGCTTGGAAGTCAATCCTTACTTTCAGATACTGATATGGCAATTACGAGCGCGGATTGGAAAGGCTTATATTCGTTCGGTGAAAATGATAATCATCAGTTTGTAGGTGGCTTAAATGTTGGTTATATTTTTGCTAAGGATTTTGAAAAAGTTCCTTATAATTTAAGATACTTTGCTGGTGGCGATCAAAGTTTACGAGGTTTTGACTATAAGAGCCTCTCCCCAACAGAATATGGCTATAAAGTGGGTGGTCAAGGTTTGGCTGTTGGGTCATTGGAATACAATTACCAATTTAAAGAGGGTTGGCGTGGAGCTATATTCAGCGATTTTGGTAATGCTTACGATAAATCATTTAGTAACGATACCCAATATAGCTTAGGCTTAGGAATACGTTGGAAGTCACCAATTGGTCCGATTCGTATTGATGTTGCATCAGGTGTTTCAGATCCTGCACATCCAATTCGACTGCACTTCTTTATTGGTTCACAACTTTAATTAACTAAAAATATAAGAGAAATACTGGAAATATTATGGCTGATGAAGAACATCAAGATGTTCAAAATGATCAACTAAAGCAAGAGCAAGCTCCGAAGAAGCGTAATATATTACGTAATATTCTGATGTCATTGCTTTTGGTCATTATTTTATTGATTGCTGCATTGGCTGTGATGTTTAGTACCGATAAAGGCAGTAAGTTTTTATTGGATCGGGTAGCTTCAAGTCAGAAAATTATTGATTATCAATATGAAAGTGGAAATCTACTTCAAGGGATTATTCTAAAAAATGTTTTGGTTACCTTGAGTTCGGTTGATGTCAAAATTGATCGTGCAGATATTTCATTAGGTTGGAGAGCAATATTAGACAAAGAAATTCATCTCAGCCATGCCGATGTCAATAATTTAAGAATTATCAGTAAAACCCCTCCAAGTGATGAGCCATTTAAATTTAGCGAAATCAAACTACCTTTTGTTTTACGTTTAGATGAGGCAAATGTAGATCACATGCAGTTTCAAACATCATCTACAAAAATTGATTTTAAGGATATTCATTTAGAAAACGCATTGTGGTCTGGTACAGAGCTTAAATTTGAAAACTCTAAAATGGACATGGGCTATCTATCTGTAAAAGACGCAACAGGTAATATGGACTTTAAACAAGGAGATTATCCGCTTAATGCTAAAGCTATTTTAAAAATCCCAAGTTTAAAAAGTTTAAATGTTGAAGATATTTATGTACATGCGCGCGGCTCACTCGACACTATTAAAGCTGGCGTTGCAACCAAAACTCCCGATCTTTTAACAGGTTGGGCAGTAATTCACCCAATGCGTCACGATGTTCCAATGAATGGTGCTTTGGTGTTTAAAGATTATCACTGGCCGCTGTTACAGGAACAAGAATTACTTTCTAAAAATGGTTTGGCAAAATTCCATGGTGATGTTAAAGGCCTAAACCTAGATATCAATACTGATATCAGTGGTAAAAATATTCCGCAAGGTCAATATACTGCTTTAGCGCATACCGATTTAACCAATCAGTTGAATATTAACAACTTAAATGGTCAATTGATGGGTGGTGCTTTAAATCTTGCTGGCTTGGTGAGTTGGCAAGATCATGTACATTGGGATGTGCAAGGTCGTTTAGATCGAATTAATCCAAAAGATAAAATTATTCCACAAGTGATTCAAGACTTTTTACCTGTTTCACTTGATGCCAAAATTGGATCAGTAGGTGCACTTAAACAAGGTATGCATTTAACCGCCAATGTGGATTTTGACAAATATGAAGCTTGGAACGTTAAATTAGATCAAGCTGAACAAAAGGGTAAAAAGCCTGAACCTATGTTATTGGGTGTGAACTGGAAAAATATTGACCGAGCAGTGCCTTATGTTGGTTGGTTGAGTAGTGAACAAGGTCAGGTTGAAGTTGCACTGGTTGATGATCAGCAAAACATTCATGTGGCAACCGTTGTGCGTCAGCATGAAAAAGGCAGTTTGCCTGAGGGTAAATACACAGCTCAGCTGGACTTAAAAGGTAATGATTTACATGTCCCTGCATTTGAATATGTGGCTGCTAAAGGCAGTTTATCTGGGAATGCAGTTGTGGAATTACCAACTGAAAAACGTCAGTTAAAATGGAATGCTTTGTTAAATGCAAAAGATTTCAATCCACAAAGTATCATTGCAACTGCACCAGTAGATTTAATCAATGGACAAATAAAAGCCAATGGATTTGCAAAACCAAATCAACAACTGATTAACTTTGATGCGATTAATTTAACAGGTAGACTCGCAAATCAAGCCAATCCTGAAACAATCCAATTGACTGGTAAAAGTACTGCAGCAGTTATTTTCAATGACGCCAATGCCGGTGGTGCTTTTAAAGGCTTTGCAGTGAATTATGATGGTGCATTAAATGCATCACAGATGAAACAAGGTAGTGGTTTGTTGAAGATTAGAGTTTCGGGTACACCTGAGCTAATCAAAATATCTGAGCTACAACATGATGGTATTGCAGGAAAAATTTTAGCCAATGGTTTGGTTCATATCAGTAATGGTATCGGTTGGGACATCAATGCATCTTTGGTGCGTTTTAAACCGCAGTATTTTGTCTCTTCTGTACGTGGTGAAATCTCTGGTAATGTGAAGACTCAGGGGAATTGGTCAGATCGTATGAAGAAAATCAATATTCAACAATTGAATATTGCAGGCATGATCAATAATAAGCCATTGAGAGGGCGTGGTAACCTTGCAGTCGTTTTGAATTCTGATTTAAAGGGTCTCATGCCACAGCAATTTGAGGCAAATAATTTATTTTTGTCTTATGCCAACAATCAAGTACAGGCTACAGGAAATGCACAGAATCTAAGATTAAAAGTCAATGCACCTGCATTATATGAGCTTTATCCAGGATTACGTGGTACAGCTTATGGTTATTTAAATTTACAAGCCCAGCCGCGTTTGAGTGCAACTGCCAACCTCACTGTCGATAATTTTAGTTTTAATGACAGTTTAAGCATTAAAAAATTAAGCTTGAAAGGTGAACTGCCAACCTCAGAAACTGTAGCTTCTAAAATGGTTGCGCAAATGGATACTTTGCGTAGTGGGAATCGTGAAATCCAGCATGCAGGGATTACACTTTCAGGAACTCGTAAAGCACATTTATTGCAGATTCAGGCGTGGAATTATTATTCTAAGTTCTATGTGCAACTTGCAGGCGGATTTAATGCCCAAAACGATTGGTTAGGTCAGATTCAGAAAGGCGAATTTGACTCTGTAAGAGCGCATTTATTGCAACAGCAAAATGCACCGGTCATTTTTAATGCCTCAAAATCGGAGCTATATGTAGGTCAACATTGTTGGTCAAGCCAGCAAAGCCAATTGTGTTTTGATCAACCCATACGTGCAAGTCAGCAAAATGGTAATGTTTCGTTCCTCACCAAGAATCTGGATCTGAATGATTTTGCAGCATTTATGCCAGAAGGTTTAGCATTAACTGGCAAATTAAATGGTTATGCAAAAGCATCATGGGCTAAAGGTGCACAACCTAAACTGGATGCTAAACTTGTTACCCGTAATGGGCAAATTGGTATTGCTGCTGAAGATCCTAATGACCCTTCGACTTCAATGAACTATGACGAAGCCAGTGTAATTGCGAAAAGCATAAAAGATGGATTGTTATTACGTGTTGATTTGAAAGCTCCTAATGTGGGGACGGGATATGCCAGCGTTATTGTGAACCCATATGTGGCGTCTAAGCCGATGCGTGGAGAGGTAGCATTTAACGAAGTTCAGTTGAAAATATTAAAACCGTTTATAGCCGATGTTCGTAAACTCGATGGAACGTTATCACTTGCAGGCAAAATTAACGGGACACTCACACAGCCATTGTTTGATGGTGAAATGCGATTGAAAAATGGTGAAATTAGTATGATTTCACTGCCTGTGAACTTAAATAATGTTCAGATTTACACTTCAATTCGTCAAGATGTTGCAACAATTAATGGTGCTTTTAATAGTGGTCGTGGTGTAGGTAAAATTAGCGGTAGTATCGATTGGAAAAATGACCCTCATGTACAATTACGTTTAAATGGCGATAAATTGCTGATTCGTCAAGCACCGCTCATTACTGCAATTGTTGATACAGATATCGAATTGGATGCATTACCTTTAAGTAAAAAAATTACAGTGAAAGGTAAGGTTGATGTTCCTAGTGCATTAATTTCAATGCCTGAATCAAGTGCAACAGTAGTCAATGTATCACCTGATGTTCGTATTGTGAAAGAAGGTCAAAATCAGTTGGCTGTGCTTAAAGCAGCACAACCGTGGTCTATACGTGCAGATGTCTCGGTAAACTTAGGTGATAAGGTGATTTTCCAAGGGTTTAACAGTCGTATTCCATTGGTTGGACGTCTATACCTGTCTCAACGCGGTTTAGAAACTGCGATGCGTGCCAATGGCGCAATTGGTGTTAGTCAGAAAGTAACCGTTGAGGCTTATGGTCAACGCTTGGATTTGAATCGTGCGATTGCTCGTTTTAATGGACCATTGTCCAATCCTACATTAGATGTCGATACCAATAAGAGTATTTCTGGAAGCACAGTAGGACTTCGTATTACAGGTACTGCTTCAAGTCCAAATATCCAAGTTTATAACGATGCTGGACTGTCAGATCAGGAAGCAATGAATGCTTTAATCACAGGACGTATTAATGAAGGTTCGAGTGGTTTAAGTAATGCTGAAGGCTTTAAATCGGATGTAAACAATACTATTGCGGCAGCAGGGATTAGTCTGGGTCTAGGTGGAACGCGAGCATTTACCAATCAAATTGGACGTACTTTTGGTTTAAGTGGTTTATCTTTTGATGCGCAGGGTACAGGTGATGATACTCAGGTCAGTTTGACTGGATATATTACGCCAGACTTGTATATTCGTTATGGTGTGGGGGTATTTACACCAGTGAATAAACTGACTTTACGTTATCAAATGAATAAACGTTTGTATTTGGAAGCAAGTCAGTCCTTAGAAAAAGCCATTGATGTGTTCTATCATTGGCGGTTCTAGACATTGATAAAACATTTTAGATGCGATTGGCATTGAAATGTAGTTGAACAATATTGAAAAACTCGGATTTCGATCCGAGTTTTTTATGCTTATATAAAATGAGATGAGTCATTGAGGTAAACCGCGCAGATCGTTAAATGGTTTGAATGTGCGTAGCGCAAAATATTGTACATACGATTGAAAAGCCAAAAAAATGTATATGTTAGGAGTATTTATCTTGTATTTATTTTGCTTATTTAAGCTAGTTGTTCAAAGTGAATCATTGGTTTAAATATCTAGTTTTTTTTTGTGAAATAGAAAAAGCCCAATGGCACATTGGGCTTTTCAATTCGATATGATTCGTTAGTAATTCTTTAAAGCTTATTCAAAGGATTTATTCCGTTAATAACACATCACTATATTGTTCACGTAAATCACGCTTTAACATCTTGCCAGTACCTGTTAAAGGAATGGAATCTACAAAAATGACTTTGTCTGGGATTTGCCATTTTGCAATTTTATCTGCATAGTAATCCAGTAAATCTTGTTCAGTAATGTGAGTACCTTGTTGTTTAATCGCAATTACCACAGGGCGTTCATCCCATTTCGGGTGGTTTGCTGCAATTACAGCAGCCATAGCAATTTCAGGATGATTCATAGCAATGTTTTCAAGCTCAACAGAAGAAATCCACTCGCCACCTGATTTAATTAAATCTTTGGCACGATCGCTTAGCAGTAGATAGCCATCCTCATTAATCGTAGCGATATCACCAGTATCAAACCAACCATCAGCACTTAACGCTTTTTCAGATTTTCCATAATAAGATTCAATAATCCAATGACCTTTTACTTGCAAATTCCCAGTGCTATGTCCATCACGAGCAACTTCATGTGTGCCATTTTCTTCATCGGTAATACGTAAATCTACGCCAAAAGGTGGGCGACCTTGCGATAAGCGAACTTTGAATTGTTCTTCTTCACTTAAATTTAGGTGTTTGGCTTTGAGTTGGTTACCTGTGCCCAATGGGCTCATTTCAGTCATGCCCCATGCATGAATAGTTTCGCAATGATAAATGTCTTTAAATGCTTTCATCATCGCAGGTGGGCAGGCTGAACCGCCAACGACATTGCGTTTAAGGCTTTCAAGAGTACTACCAGATTGTTTTGCTGCTGCAAGCAAGCCTTGCCAAATGGTTGGTACACCAAGCGCAATGCTGACTTTATATTCATCAATCATTTGTACTAAGCTGCCGCCATCTAAACCTGGCCCCGGGAGTATCAATGTACAACCAACCATAGCTGCGGCATAAGGTGTACCCCAAGCATTGACATGGAACATTGGAACAACAGGTAACATAATATCTTTTGCAGATAAATTTAGAGAGTCGGGTAGTGCGATCGCATAGGTATGTAAAATGGTTGAGCGATGACTATATAATGCGCCTTTGGGGTTACCTGTTGTCCCTGAGGTATAGCATAGTGAGCTTGCGGTATTTTCCTCAAAATCTGGCCACTGGTACTGTACTGAATGTTCTGCAATCAGCACATCATAGAATTTAACCTCTGGGAGGGCATCAGCAATATCTTGGTCAAAAGCACCCAGATAGACGAAATGCTCTACATTAGGGGTAAGGGCTTTCACAGCTTTGATTAGTGGTAAAAATGTTTTATCAAATAAAACTACTTTATCTTGAGCATCATTGATAATAAAGATTAATTGTTCAGGAAAGAGTCTAGGGTTAATGGTATGGCAGACCAAACCACTTCCGGAAATTGCATACCAAGATTCAAGATGACGATGATTATTCCATGCAATCGTTGCAACTCGGTCGCCTAAACCTAAACCCAGTCCAGCAAGCGCATTGGCAAAGCGTTTCGCGTTTTCACTTACATGTGTCCAATCTGTTTTTGTAATCGTACCATCAGTATTTTTTGAAATAATCGCAGTATCACCATGATAACGAGTAGCATGCTCAATGAGGCTACTGATTAATAATGGTTGCTGCATCATACGTCCTTGCATATAAAATTCCTTTATAATCTTGTTGATAGGCTTAAATTGTTTTTTTCTCTGAAGCTCTCTAAGTGAAAAAAATTGTTAAATAAAAAAAGCTATCATTTCATCCTATATAAAAGTCAGATTAAATCAAGCTTAAAAACAATATATTTTTGCAATATTTTTATAGTTTTAACCAAGAAAAAACAATAACTTAGTTGGATTATCACGATTTGAAAATTTGATGATGAAATTTGCGGTATCAGACTAAAGAACTAGGAAAAAGTATTACTCAGATATATGTAGATATGCTAAACATATCACATGTCTTGTTAAGGCATTGATGTTTTAGGATGAAACTATATTGGTGTAAGATATTAAAAGGAGTTTTAAAATGTTTCAAAAAATCAGAAAATTATTGTGTATCCACAGTTTTGAATATGAAATTGGACATAATAGTGTGGTGAAAGAGTGTCGTAAGTGTGGTGCTCATCATTAATTTTCTAGAAGCGATTGCAAAATATCACTATATTATGATCATACGAGAAAATATGGTGATATTTAGAAAGCGTTACCTCTCTAAATGAAAATAATAAAAATCTAGTTTGTAAGATTATCTATTCATCCTTATGTTCATCGGCGTACTCGGTTGATTGCTTATGTCTTGTATATGTTTAATGCTTAAGCCTGTTTTTTTTAAGGTGTTGCTAAATTTGCGTTAGAATAACGCTATTCTTCTTTTATTGTCTTTGAATCATAATGTCTAAAGATTTTTTAGCTGAAAATTATATTGTCGATGAACATCTTGCTGATACTTTAAATTGGTTATGCCAACATCAAGATTGTTATGATGCTTTTCAATTTGATGTGTTGACTCAAGAACTCAAAGTTGATCATGCCAATGGTACAGATATCATTCGTCAGGGGATGTATCTTACGGCAAAGTACGGAATTTTAATCACATCTTTATAGTGAGTTGGTGCTCAATGATTGTCGCTAAAATCAGCATGTAACATCTTCTTGCGCTTAAATTTAATTTATCGTGTTTTTTTACTTTGATTAGTGCGACAAAAAAGTCAAAACACAGCTAAAATATAGCTTGAATAGTGTGTATTGAATCCATAATGAATATGAATGTATCAGAACATCAGCGTAGCATTTTGGCTACGATGGGAATAGAGCTTTGGATCCCCAAGGTTGATGTTCAAACACGTCATTATGAAAATGCGCTATACCGTGATATTGCTCAAGTTGAACAGAATATTGCTGTTGTGCCTGAGTTGAACATTCATTCAACTCAATCTAATGCAAAACTAGAAAATCAAAATGTACATCCGTCACAGATTGAAAAAGCACATCAGCCTGAAGTTTCTCTATTAAAACGAAATCCTGAAACAAAGCAAACTGAAGAAGTTTCAGCACCTGAGCAAATTCAGCAACAGACAAACTTTACTGTTGAGCCTGCATTACAAATTGCGCCATTTGAAATCCAAGCCTATTGCATTGAAAGCTGTGTCATCTTTGTTGATTGTACTCAAGTCAGCACTGACCAATTCACGCTATGGAGCAATATACAGCAAGCCTTTGTAGGGCACTTTTATGATTTGAAATGGCCTTTTCCAATGGTGCAGCTTCAAGATGGAAGAGGGGCTGCGATATATATTCAAGGGTTTGTTGATGCCTTAAGACAAGAGCGCAAAGTCATCAGTCTTGGTCAATTGCCTTATTTAAATAATACTGAAATGTTCGAATTGGCAAGTTTACAAGAGATGATTGACCAACCTTTATTAAAACGCCGTCTATGGCAATTTATGCAAAATAAAGTGAATTAGCTTTAAAAATCTGTACTGAGAGGTTTTCTTGGATATGAATAAAAAAGTGGTTGTATTTAGTCAAATCGACTCAGAAGTTCAAGCAAAATTAGCAGAAAAATATCAGTTGGTTGTATTGAATCCTAAGCAAGGAGATATCAATGTACAAATTCGTCAAGCAGTTGTTGATGCGGATGCAATGATTGGTGCGGGTCGTTTGCTTAATGAAAGCAATATCGCAACTGCAGAAAAATTAAAAATTATTTCCTCTGTTAGTGTGGGCTATGATAATTACGATGTTGATTATTTAAATCAAAAGAAAATCTGGCTGTCGAATACACCACATGTATTAACAGAAACGACCGCGGATTTAGCCTTTACTTTGTTAATGAGTGCTGCACGTAAAGTGCCAAGTCTAGATCACTGGACCAAACAAGGTGAGTGGCAGCGTACAGTCAATGCGACACAATTTGGTCAAGAAATTTTCGGTAAAACTTTAGGAATAATCGGTTTAGGTCATATCGGTGCAGCTATTGCGCGACGTGGGTTTTATGGCTTTAATATGAATATTTTATATCATAATCGTCGTGAAAAAATCGAAGTGGCACAACAGTTTAATGCACAATATAAAAGTCTTGAAGCACTGCTAAAACAAGCCGATTTTGTTGTGGTCGCGGTAGATTTAAATAGCCAATCTAAAGCCTTAATCGGGACTCAAGAATTTGCTTTGATGCAAAAGCATGCTGTTTTTGTCAATATTGCTCGTGGTTCAGTAGTGGATGAATATGCATTAACAGAGGCTTTACGGAACCGTCAAATTTTTGCTGCGGGTCTAGATGTATACCAAAAAGAACCGTTGCAACAATCGCCATTGTTTGAGTTGGACAATGTCGTGACTTTACCGCATATCGGTTCAGCAACCGCCGAGACGCGTAAGAAAATGGCGGAACTGGCTTTTCAAAATTTAGTCGATGCTTTGGAACAACGCACACCAAGATATTTAGTCAATGAAAACTTTTAGTTGATGTTGAATGTTTGCTGACAATGCAAATTACATATGAAATGTTTACAGCCCCCTAACACTTCATTGCGAATTTGTACTAAATTCAATGTTATATTTAGAATATTAAAATAATTGGGATGATCAATTGAACAAGACCTTCCTCAGCCTTTGTCTCTGCTTAAGCACTTCAATGAGCTCAGCTGATGATTTTTTGCCAACTCAGAATAGTACTCAATTTGAAGTACCTGAGATTGGCAGTGGAGTAGGGTTTATTGATCAACAAAAAGAAAAAACCATTGGTGAAAAAGTTTATCGTCAAGTTCAACATCAAATGCCAGTTCTTCAAGATCCTTGGCTGGAAGACCAGTTTATGCTGGTTTTTTCAAAAATTCTCAGTCAGACCCAGCTTTCACAGCCAGTAGGCTTGGTGGTGATCAAAGATGCTCAGATCAATGCATTTGCAGTACCTGGCGGTATGTTTGCCCTAAATAGTGGAATGATTACAGCTTCAAGTAATATGGATGAAGTTGCCAGTGTGATGGGACATGAAATTGCCCATGTCACACAACGTCATTACAGCCGTTCACAAGAAGCATTTAAAGGGCAAGGTTTGTTGGCACTTGCTGGAATTATTGTCGGTGCTGCATTGGCGTCCAAAGCGGATGGTGATATTGGTGGGGCGGTGATGATGGGTACACAAGCTGCATTAATGGACAAGCAGCTCAGTTATAGTCGAAATCAAGAACGTGAAGCTGATCGGATTGGCATGCAGTTTATGTATGGTGCAGGATATGACCCAGAAAGTATGGCTGATTTCTTTGAAACCATGCATCGGTCTACCAGTCGTTTGAGTTTTTTACCTGATTTTTGGTTAACTCATCCTTTAACAACTGAGCGTATGAGTGAAGCAAGATTAAGGGCAAATCAATTTCCAAAAGTTCCTTTTCGTGCTCAACAATCTGATTTTAATATTATTAAATGGTATACCGCAGTGATTTCGGGACAGGCGACTGATCGTCAGTTGCTGGCTTTAGCACAATCCAATAATTTAGCGGGTTTATTGGCTTTAAGTGAATTTTATTTACTGCAGGGTGATTATGACAATGCGCAAACCCAGCTGAATTTAGCTAAGAAGGTTAACGCTGAGCATACGTTGGTTACATTGATTCAAACTGATATTTATTTAGGGCGAAATAAGCTAGACGATGCCTATCAAACTATCATCAGTAAGCAAATCATAACCCCAGAAAATCGTGCATTAAGTTATAAATTAGCTGAAGTTTATATTCGACAACAAAAGTCCAAAGAAGCTGAGCAACTGGTTAATCGCTTTGTGAATAAAAATAATAAGGACATTATTGGCTGGCAATTGTTACAACAAGCGGCAAATTTAGATAAAAAGAATCCAATGCGTACAGTCAATGTGCTAAGAAATCGGGCGGAAGTTCAATATTGGTCTGGTGATGAAGAAAATGCAATTAAATCACTTTTACATGCCAAGCGTTTGGCTAAAGAAAATAATGCGATGAGTGCCCGTATCGATACACGTTTAAAAGTGATGCAAGATGAACGGAAGCTAAAAATTTAAAAGCCTGGTTGAAACTCTAAAAGCTTAGATTAAAAAACTAAAAATAATGAGTGATTTTAAATGAGCCATTAAAGAAAATTTACTTTCTATTCTTGCTTGAACAGGTTAAGCTAAAATCACTTAAAGTTATAATAAAGTATTTGATTCACATGAAGAAAATTTTAATCGCATTCAGTATTTTTTTCTATGCTCACTCAACATTTGCAGCAGTACCAGAAAGCTATGTTCGAGAAGTTGAGCGTATTTCGGCGCAATACAGTGCAGATATGAAATTTTTTTTACGTAGCTTAGATCCGAAATTGAGCCAGTTTAACCCACAACAAGAGTCACAATTTTGTGGCATTGTTAAAAAATATGTCGATGATATGTATAAAACGACAGATGAAAATCGTCAATCCCTCCCACCATCAGCGCAATCTATGACCAAACAAAATGTGATTGATAAAGTGATGTTGTCACCTGAAATGCAGCTACTTAAAAAATATAATATTCAGTGTGATTTGAAATAGGGTTATCTTTAACATCTTACATCTTACATCTGAGCCAGATTATTTATGGATTTTAGCCAATTTCAAATTGAGAATGAGCAAATTGTTCTCAACATCATTCAAGTATCTGATGCTGAAGATTTATATAGCGCAATAAAAAATAGCTTAACTGAGCTTAGAAAGTTTCCTGCAAGTTTATTATGGGCATTGGAAGAACCTAATTTGCATGCTTCAATGGCATTTTGCCAATCTCGTTTGGTGGCGTTGTTAAATAAAGAGAACTTTGTATTTATTATCCGTTTAAAAGAAATTGATGATTTTTTAGGGGTTGTCGATATCCATGAAATTAATTGGTTGGAAAATACTGCATCTATTGGGTTTTGGGGAAACTCAAAATTTAAGCAAAAAGGCTACATGTCACAAGCACTAATACTATTTGTAAGTAATTTATTTTCGAAATGGAATTTTGTCGGTTTAAATGCTTATGTCGATGCAGAAAATATATTGGCACGAAAATTATGTGAAAAAGCAGGGTTTTTACTTAAAAATATTCAATATCAATCTGTATGGAATCCAGTCGATGGTGGCTTTAGAGATATTTGCCATTATCAGATAGAAAATAAATTAAGTGATATTGTAGATTAAAGATTTTGGGCTATTTAACAAGAAACTATTTCATTGCAAAATAATTTTTATTTAAGTTGTTAAATAGACCAAATCAAACAGAAATTCAGATTTAAGAACGTTGGGTTTAGCCAAGTTTTGCTTTAATTTTTGCAGAAACTTGTGCTGGATCGGCACGTCCGGCTATGATCGGACGTAGAGAATTCATCACCTTACCCATATCTTTCATGCTAGTTGCACCTTGCGCAGTAATAGTTTGCGCAATGAGAGAATCAAGCTCGTCCTCTGACATAGCTTCAGGTAGAAACTGAGATAACACCTCAATTTCGGCTTGTTCTTTACTAGCTAAATCTTCACGGCCTGCACCTTCAAAGGCTTTGACCGATTCTTTACGTTGTTTGATTTGCTTTTCAATGACCGCAAGAACCTGAGTATCGTCAAGCTCTATGCGCTCATCGACTTCGATTTGTTTGATTGCTGCCTGTAGACCACGAATTACCGTTAACTTACCCATTTCTTTAGCACGCATTGTTGCTTTTAAAACATCAGTTATTTGGTTTTTTAAAGTAGTCATTTATCTGTCCAGGTGAGTCAATCAATCACAAATTAATCTTAGTAAAGGCGAGTAGTACGTACTGATTCACGCGCCAATTTCTTTTGGTAGCGTTTAACAGCAGCAGCTTTTTTACGTTTACGTTCTTGAGTAGGTTTCTCGTAGAATTCACGTTTACGAACATCAGCTAAAACACCAGCTTTTTCGCATGAACGTTTGAAACGACGGATAGCTACGTCTACTGGTTCGCCTTCTTTCAATTTAACTTGTGGCATGAAGAATCCTCATTAAGTTATGGATAAGATCAGGGTCGAATTACCCTAGATCACAAGTGAAGGTCAGTATTTTACTCATTTACATCTCATACCACAAGTCTATAATAGCTTTAGCAATATTTTGAAATGGGTAAAAGGCAATTTAATGATCGTTCTGGGCTTAGAAACTTCATGTGATGAAACAGGATTAGCGCTCTATGACAATGAAGTCGGCTTAAGAGGACAGGTGTTATATAGTCAAATTAAATTGCATGCAGAGTATGGTGGTGTGGTCCCTGAGTTGGCCTCTCGAGATCATGTTCGGAAGTTAATTCCATTGATTAATCAGTTGCTTGAGCAAAGCGATGTAAAAAAATCAGAGATCGATGCAGTGGCGTATACGCGCGGCCCTGGCTTAATGGGTGCACTCATGACAGGGGCATTATTTGGTCGCACCTTGGCTTTTGCGCTGAATAAACCCGCAATTGGTGTGCATCATATGGAGGGTCATATGCTTGCTCCATTATTATCCGAAAATCCACCTGAATTTCCGTTTGTCGCATTATTAGTGTCAGGTGGACACACGCAATTGATGGCAGCACACGCAATTGGTGAGTACGAAATTCTAGGTGAGTCTATTGACGATGCCGCTGGTGAAGCTTTTGATAAAGTCGCAAAAATGTTGAAATTACCTTATCCAGGTGGTCCAAATATTTCAAAATTGGCGGAACAAGGTGACAAAAATGCTTTTGAATTTCCCCGTCCAATGTTGCATCAAGGGTTAGATTTTTCATTTAGTGGTCTAAAAACTGCTGTTTCAGTGCAGTTAAAAAAATTAGGTGAAGAACAACGTGATGCAGATATTGCGGCTTCATTCCAAGAAGCTTTAGTGGATACTTTGGTTAAAAAGTCGATTAAAGCCTTAAAACAGTCGGGTTTAAGGCGTTTGGTAATTGCGGGCGGTGTCAGTGCCAATAAACGGTTAAGAGAGCGTTTGGAAGTAGACTTAGCCAAAATTAAAGCAACGGTTTATTATGCAGAACCTGCTTTATGTACAGATAATGGCGCAATGATTGCGTTTGCAGGCTATCAGCGTTTAAAAGCTGGACAAAAAGATGGTTTATCGGTGACGACAACACCACGTTGGCCAATGACTGAATTGACTAAACCTGAATCAGTTTAAGTCTCATATTTAAAGGATTGTTAAATTCAGCAAAGAGGCGAAAGCCTCTTTTTTGTGGATCTAAAATTTAACGCGGATAAGGCTTCCACGTTTTGCTTTTATTGTCATATTCATATTGAACTTGGTCAGCGTAATTTGATTCAAAGTTTGTATGGCCATATTGATGACTGATGCTAAAACAATTTTTGATATTGCTATAGGTTTCATGTGTTCCAGGATGATCACCATCGAATTGTGAGCCCATCAAGCATAATTTGGAGTCATTCAATGAAAATGAATAAGCAGGCTTCTTTTTTACATTGCCTTCATTATCCTCCCAACCCGTGAACTGATAATTGAGTGGATAGGCAATACCCGTTTGGGTATCTAAAGCAACCATTTCTAAAGAGTCTGAATTTCCCGTATTGAGTAAAATATATTTTTTATCAAAATTGGGCGGCATTGATTTAAGCGCATTTTTGTATTTGGCAAGGTTGGCTTTAGAACAATAATCGCCATTAAAATAATCACTCTGACACTCAGAAACTTTTTTAAACGTCGTCCCAGCATTTGCCAATTGTAGGGATGTAGAACAAACAATCAGCGATAGGGCAAAAAATCTTTTCATTTATACTGACTTTGAATGTGTATATATACAGTTTATCGCATTTCTTTTACTGTGGTTTATCTGATTTCATGATAGAAAATAAACAGAATATTAAAAAATGAGATTGGCATATGGACTTATTGTCTTCTGAACAGCATATCAACCTAAGCAATATTGACAAAGATCTTCAGCTTTATAAAAAATTTAGTCAAGGTGTGCGTTTACCTTATGAGGTTTTAAACATTCATAATATATCTGACGGTGCAAAACCTGGTCATTTTATTGAAGTTCGTTGTGGTGGGTTTGGTTCAGAAATTTCAGCACACCCTATAGAAAAGCATCAATTTTATGCACTTACAGATCGTGGACCGAATACCACGTATAACGTCAATCAGGATCATGGGAAAATCTTTTTAGCTCCTGACTATACCCCTAAAATTGGATTATTTGAGCTAAAAAATGATGGAACTATTCAGAAAATAAAAGAAATTTTATTAAAAGATCCAACAGGCAGAAATATTACTGGTTTGCCTAATCAGCATTTTGGTGCAAGTAAAGAAATCGCCTATGACCAAGATGGAAAGAAATTAGCCATAGGGACAGATGAATTTGGATTGGATGCTGAAGGTTTGGTTGCACTCAAAGATGGTACTTTTTGGGTCAGCGATGAATATGGTCCTCATATTGTGCATTTTAATGCTGATGGGCTAGAAATTGATCGTATCAATGCCTATGTATTAGATGAGCGAAGAACATCGGGTTATTTATTGCCTCAAGAATATGCCAATAGACGCCAGAATCGAGGAATGGAAGGTTTAACTATTACACCTGATCAAAAAAAGCTGGTGGGCATCATGCAATCCACTATGAGCAATCCCGATGCTTCGGTAAGTAAATCAGATCTTGTACGTATTGTGATGATTGATTTAGAAAGCAAAGTCGTTTCTCAGTATCTGTATCAACAAGAAGGAGGTCCTAAGGCTTATTCAAATACGGCTATTACCGCATTGAGTTCCTCACAATTTCTAGTCGCAGAGCGTGATGATGATTTCTATAAAGATAATCCTCAAGCATTTAAACGGATTTATAAAATAAATCTGCAACATGCCACTGATTTGGAAAAGCTAAAGCCAACTTCAGCGATTCGGCAAGATGAACAACTCGGGTTGTTAATAGCTGAAAAAACCTTAGAACAATATGTGTTAACAGCAGGCTGGACTGGTCTGGCTCAACAGGGTATCTACCCAGTAGAAAAAACTTTAGTGGTGGATTTGGTTGCGCGTTTACAGTATCCGCACGATAAAATTGAAGGTCTATGGGTGATTGATGAACAGCATTTAGGGGTTCTCAATGATGATGATTATGCTTTTTCTGAAACGGATGGGGTATTGGAACAAAAGTATTTGGATCACGATAAAAATATCATTGATGGCAATACACTCTATATCCTTGATCAATTGGATTTAACAGCAGATTAGCGTGTTTTTTGCCGCTACGCGTTACCTTGCGAAACGATATTTTTCATCATTTAGAGTAACTAAATATCGTAACTCGCGTCTAATATCGATTAAAACACACACATAGTCGCAAACGTAGAGGAATCGTCAACAGACCCTAACTCATTATCCATTCAATCTAAAATCAAACCGCCGAATTAATTTGACGGTTTAATGCATTCTTTTACAATTAACTTTGTGCTGGTCTTAAGCTTAATTTAAATATTAAGCTTAGTATTCCCAGAACATCCGTTGAATTTCTTTTGCATCTTTGGTTTTAGTGAGTGCCAAAGCCGCTAAGAGTTTTGCTTTTTGCGGATTTAAATCGTGAGCAACAACCCAACCATATTTATCATCAGGCTGTTCAGCATTACGTAACACAAAACCTTGTGGAACACGTGAAGAACGAATGATTTGTACACCTTGTTGCTGAAGTTGGTTTAATGTCGGAACAATATAGTTCGCAACGGAACCATTACCTGTACCTGCATGGATAATGGCTTTAGCACCCGCTTTTGCATAGGCCACATAGGCATCGGGAAGCATATTGCCTGAACCATAAACGATTTGAACGATTGGTAACGCATCACCTTGAATATTTTCAATATTAAACTCGGAGCTATTGTTAAAACGTTTTGCAACGTTTCTAAACCAATAAGGTTTACCTTCAACCAGTGTACCTAAAGCGCCCCATTGGCTGACAAAAGCATCGGTATGAATATTGATGGTCTTTGACACATCACGTGCTGCAAAAATATCATCATTCATTAACACAAAAACGCCTTTGCCTTTGGCACTGTCTGCGGCAGCAAGCGCAACAGCACTATAAAGGTTCAAAGGGCCATCAGCTGAAAGCGCTGAAGGTGGACGCATAGAACCAACAACGACAATTGGTTTATCTGTATGAACCGTAAGGCTTAGAAAATAAGCAGTTTCTTCTAAAGTATCTGTACCATGGGTAATCACCACGCCATTTACATCAGGCTTTTTAACCAACTCATTCACTTTGCGTGCAATGGTTAAAAGCTCTTTGTCAGTGATGCTTTCTGAAGCAACCTGTAAAGCCTGTACCCCTGTAACATTGGCAAGATTTTGAATTTGCGGAACTGCATTCAACAAATCATCTACAGGAACTTTCGCAGCAGTGTATGTTGCGCTATTTGTAGAACTTGCTCCAGCACCTGCGATCGTACCGCCAGTTGCGACGACAACGACATTATTTTTTGCATAACTCGTAAAGGGTAAAAGCATGCCAATTGCAAGTGTAAGTGCAGTAACCGTCTTTTTCATAAACTATCCTTTTCAATCATTGTTCTGGTCATAAGCATTTTTTGTACCAGTTTTTAAATCTATATAAATACTGAGCTGTTGCCCATACTTATTTAAAAATGTAATTTTTCAAATAATCACTCAAATTTATAGTTACATACTATTAAAACTGGATAAAGTGTTTGCCAGTGTGTTTTTTCAGCATTCAATAAAGATGTTGCGCAATATAACGTCAATGAATAAGTTTTTAGTTGTACAGTTGTACAGATGCTTGAGCAATAAAAAAGGCATTCAATTTTGAATGCCTTTTATAGCTTATGTTTACTTTATAAAGATTAACGCATTTTTGCCAAGAAACGACTTAAACGGTTCATTGCTTCACGTAATTCATTTTCTGCGGGGAGAAATACCACACGGAAATGATCAGGTGTAGGCCAGTTAAAACCTGTTCCTTGAACCAGTAAAACTTTTTCAGCTTTGAGGAAATCTAGCATGAATTTTTCATCATCTTCAATTGGATAGATTTCAGGATCCAGTCTAGGGAAACAATACATTGCACCTTCTGGTTTTACACACGATACACCAGGAATATCGTTAAGCATTTCCCAAGCAATATTGCGCTGTTCATATAAACGACCACCTGGGCGGATCAAATCATTAATTGATTGATAGCCTCCTAAAGCGGTTTGAATCGCATATTGAGCTTGATGGTTGGCACATAAACGCATAGAGGCAAGCATGTCCAAGCCTTCAATGTAATCCATTGCACGTGATTTATCACCCGTAATCGCCATCCAACCAGAACGGTAGCCAGCAATACGATAGGCTTTAGATAAACCATTAAAAGAAACACATAAATGGTTTCCAGCTAATGCTGCAATAGAGACATGTTCGATACCGTCATAAACAATTTTGTCGTAAATTTCATCTGCAAATAAAATCAGATCATGTTTTTTTGCCAACGCGACAATCTGTTCTAAAACATGGCGCGGATAGACTGAACCCGTTGGATTGTTTGGGTTAATCACCACAATACCACGTGTATTCGGGGTGATTTTACTTTCCATATCCGCCATATCAGGATACCAGTAGTTTTGGTCATCACATTTATAGTGAATCGCTGTACCACCTGATAGATTTACGGCTGCCGTCCATAATGGGTAATCCGGCATTGGAACCAGCATTTCATCGCCATCATCCAATAAACCTTGCATCGCCATAACGATCAGTTCAGATACCCCATTGCCGATATACACATCTTTAACATGTAAATCTAAGATACCTTTTTGCTGATAATATTGACAAATGGCTTTACGTGCAGGAAAGATCCCTTTTGAATCTGTATAACCCACAGCATTAGGCAAATTTAAAGCCACATCATTGATAATTTCTTGCGGGGCTTCAAAGCCGAACGGGGCGGGGTTACCGATATTTAATTTAATAATTTTATGACCGGCTTCTTCCATCTCATTGGCCGCTCGTAACACTGGTCCACGAATGTCGTAGCAAACATGCTCTAGCTTTGACGATTTCTTGATTTCACGTGGGGTTGTGTTACCTAAAACGGACATAATTTTATCCAATTATTTTGAGTTAAAAAAATAGATTACTGAAATATCACAATCTATGTTGAAATTTAGCTAGAAATTTTCCAAGCTCTAGCGTAAATATGGAAGTACTGAAGCATGACATTGAATGTCAAAGATTTAAAGGAGTTTAATGATGGGAAAACTCAATAAAACAGACCGAGAATGGCAAAGAGAGTTATCACCAGAGGAATTTAAAATCACTCGACAAAAGGGTACTGAACCTGCCTTTACTGGAAAGTATTGGAATTCCAAGCAGCATGGAACCTATGTATGTCGATGTTGTGGGGAAGAATTATTCTCTTCAGAAACCAAATATGACAGTGGTTGTGGTTGGCCAAGCTTTTTTAAACCAATCAATAATACTGTTATAGAAGAACAAGATGATCATTCACATGGTATGGAACGTGTAGAAATTATATGCCATCATTGCGACGCTCATTTGGGGCATGTATTTGAAGATGGACCACAACCAACGGGCTTACGCTACTGCGTAAATTCCGCTTCTTTAGAATTAAAATCACAAGAAAAAGGCGACGAGGAAACGTATCCATGACCAACATTTATCAGTTTGAGGCTGAGCTGTTAGAGGGTGAAAATAAATCTTTTTCTGATTATAAAGGAAAAGTTTTATTGATTGTAAATACTGCAAGTAAATGTGGCTTTACTCCACAATTTGCAGGATTAGAAAAGGTTTACGAGAAATATAAAGACCAAGGTCTTGAAGTTTTAGGATTTCCTTGTAACCAGTTCGGTGGACAAGACCCTGGTACAAATGAGCAAATCGGCACTTATTGCCAACGCAATTATGGCGTTTCTTTTCCCATGTTCGCTAAAGTGAATGTAAAAGGGCCTGAAGCACATGTGATATTCCGTTATTTAACCAATAACAGCAAAGGCATACTTGGCAATGGTATTAAATGGAACTTCACCAAATTCTTAATTAATAAGAAAGGCGAAGTGATTAACCGCTATGCACCAACCACGAAGCCTGAGGATATAGAACAGGATATTGAAAAAGCTTTAGCAGAATAACCTGTTGTAAAGACCAAAATAAGACTGAGGATATGATGCAATTAGACACTACAGTTGAATTTTGGACTGATCCGCAAATGCCCTATGTCGAAACACGTAGGGCATGTCAAAGCCGTATTTGCTATAAACCACATAGCCACCCGACATTCTCGATTGGTGCTGTGGATTGTGGAATAAGCCGTTTTAGTAGCTATTTTGCCAGAGAGGAGCACATTCAAACAGGAAGCGTAGTAATCATTCCTGCGGAGGTAGAACACGCATGTAATCCATTAGAAAATCAAGCATGGAGCTATCAGATGATGCATCTAGATGCACATTGGATTGCTCAACTCGTTTCAGAATTAGTCAAAGATATCGAGCAGCTTTATCCTCATCATATTCCACTGCTAAAACCACAAATTTTAACAAACCCACATATATACCAAGCATTTACGCAGTTAAATCAGCTGTTATTTGATCCAACCATATCGATTTTATTCAAACAACAACAATTAATTGAAGTCCTGAGTGAAATATTATTGCCCAATTTTGAATTTATGTTATTAAAGCAGTCTGATTATTTTCAAAAGCATTTGGGTGCAATGATTGATGATATGAATCACAGTAAACAGATGCTTTCTTTAGAAGATCTCAGTCAAAGTCTAGGGATTAGTCGTTATGCCATTATTCGCTTGTTTAAAAATAATTTTGGCTTAACACCACATGCGTATCAATTAAATCAAAAAATAAATATAGCCAGAAAGCGTTTGAAGTCTGGAGAAGCAATTATTCAAGTTGCACATGATTTGGGATTTACAGACCAAAGTCATTTTCATCATGTGTTTAAATCGCATACTGGAATCACACCGAAGCAGTTTCAAGCTCAGTTTGTCATGCTCTAACTGCGCAATTATCTACAAGATAATAGGTTCTAAAAATATTTAAGCTTATCTAAATATTTTTTGGATCGAGTAATGCAACTGTTCATTATTGTGATGGTCACCCATTTCATTGCTTTGCTTTCGCCTGGCCCTGATTTTTTTCTTATTTTAACTTCGTTGTTTCGAAATGGACCACATGCAGCGAGAGCTGTTTGCTTAGGGATCGTCTTGGGAAATGTTGCCGTGATTGGTCTTATTTTGAGCGCATTGTTTTTTCTTGGCAAACTCGATGATGAAATTTTAAAGCTGGTAAAATGGGGCTGTATTGCTTATTTAAGTTATTTGTCTTATCGGTGTTTCATATTTGCACAACAAGCTAAGCTAATAGGGGATTATCATCTAGAACACCAAAATAAACCAACCTTTGCATGGATGAAATATGTCTTACTGGGGGTACAGTCGAGTTTATTAAATCCTAAAAATATTCTGTTTTATAGCAGTATTATTATGGCAATTTATCAACACTATAATGTTGTTCAACTGACTTTAACCTGTCTGTGGATGGTGAGTGTAGTTTTGATCTGGAACTTGTTTTTGGTGCGATTGATGACTCAAAATAAAGCTATGCATTGGTTTAAAACCAAAATCAAATATATTTATTATCTTTCATCCTTTTGCTTTGGCTTATTTGCTGCGGCTTTGTTGCTGAATTAATCAAATAAAATTAGCTCAAATAAAAAAATGCCTATCTAATAAAGATCTAGATAGGCATTCTCTTTTACATTATGTTGTCATCTGATTCAATTTTAAAAATCAAGAATGAGATACGCTTGCTTCGTTCGATTTATTGGCTTTATTACGTTTAAATAACATGTTGTGAATATCATCAATAAAAGTATACACAACAGGAATAACTAATAATGATAAAAAGGTACTGGTAATCAGTCCACCAATTACAGAAATTGCCATCGGTGCTCTAAAACTTGGATCTGTACCTATTCCTAAGGCAATCGGAAACATCCCCGCACCCATCGCTAAAGTGGTCATAATAATGGGGCGTGCACGCTTATGGCAGGCATCTAATAGGGCATTCATACGTGAATACTGCCGTTGATTGCGGGCTATAATTGCATAATCGACCAAAAGAATAGAGTTTTTACTGGCAATTCCCATCAGCATGATTAAGCCAATCAAACTTGGCATCGAAAAACTACTTTTTGCTAAAAGCAGTAGCACAAACGCACCACCCAGCGCCAAAGGTAATGCCACTAAAATGGTGATCGGTTGTAGGAAATCTTTAAACAGTAGCACTAAGACGACATAGATACACAATACGCCTGTCAGCATAGCTAAACCAAAGCTTGCAAAGAGCTGTTCCATCACATCGGCATCACCCAGATTGGTACGTTTTACTGTCGGTGGTAAGTTTTTGATGGTTGGAAGTTTATCTACAGCAGCCGCAACATCGCCTAAAGGCTGATCATTGAGCTCAATATTAAAGTTGATGTTACGTAAACGGTTAAAACGGTCAATTTGTGAAGGACCACTTTCAATATTGACTTGTGCAATGGTGCCTAACATCACTGGACCTTTACTACCTGTAATCATCAAGCGTTTAATTAGATCTTGGTCTTGACGTGCAGACAATGGCAGTTTGATGACAATCGGAATTTGTCGTTGCGAAAGATTTAATTTTGCCAAGTTCTGATCAAAATCTCCCGCCGTGGCAATACGCACAGTTTCAGCGATATTTTGCGTGGTAATGCCTAAATCCGCAGCTTTTGCAAAGTCAGGGCGAATCACCAATTCAGGGCGAATCAATGCTGCGCTTGAAGTAATACTGCCAATATTTGGAATAGTACGAATTTCTCGTTCTACTTGACGTGCTGTCGTGATTAATACATCTGGGTCATCTCCTGACAGCGCAATTTGATACTGGCTGTTATTGCCTGCAATACCGACTTGAATCCGTGCGCCAGGCAGTGGGGCTAAACGTTGTCGCAAGTCATTTTCAATTTTTTGTAGACTCGCAGCGCGGTCAGAACGTGCTGTGATTTGAATGGTTAATGTTGCTTTTCTTGGTTCACTCGATGCACCCCCCGCAAATGGATCTGTACCTGCTGAACCACCTCCAATGGTGGTATAGATACTTTTAATCTCAGGATGATCCTTTATTAAACTACGGGCGTATTCTGCTGCTTTTAAGGTATCTGGAAATTGTGAACCTGGTGGAAGCTCTACACGCACTTGGGTTTGCCCAGTGTCAGGTGGTGGAACAAAGCCTGTAGGGAGTAATGGGATGAGCATCAGTGAAGCAATAAAGAATATGATCGCACTGCTTAAGGTAATCCAACGATGATTTAAACACCACGTAACCATCCGCATATATGCGCGCATCATCCGACCATCTTTGGCACGGTCATGTTGAAGTTCAAGATCACCATGATCTTTGATTGTTTGGCTTTGATCATCTAATACTTGATTATCATGATGACTTTCAACTTTACCAACCCATGGTTTAAGAATATAGGCTGACATCATAGGCGTCAGTAAGCGTGCCACCAAGAGCGAGGCAAAAATAGCCAAAGCCGCTGTCCAGCCAAATTGCACAAAGAATTTACCCGCAATTCCACTCATAAAGGCAGTGGGCAAGAACACTGCGATCAAGGTAAAGGTTGTGGCAATCACGGCTAAACCAATTTCATCGGCTGCCTCCATCGCAGCTTCATAAGGTGTTTTCCCCATTCGAAGATGCCTGATGATATTTTCAATTTCTACAATGGCATCATCAACCAGTATCCCAACAACCAGAGACATGGCTAATAGTGTGACAATATTTAAAGTAAAACCTAAGTAATACATCCCAATTAAGGCAGGTAAAATTGACAAAGGTAGAGCAGTTGCAGCAATGATCGTGGCACGCCAATCACGTAGAAATAGCCAAACCACCAAGATTGCAAGAAGCGCACCTTCATAGAGTAAAGACATCGAACCTTTATAGTTATCAACCACGGGGTTTACGAAGTTAAATGCTTCTGTGATTTTAATATCGGGATGAGATGCTTTTAATGTTTCAAGCGCCTCTTTTACACCGATTTCAACATCAACCTCACTCGCACCTTTACTGCGAGTAATTTCAAAGCCAATCACAGGGTGACCATTTAACAGTGCAGCAGAGCGTCGTTCAGCAATGCCATCGCGAATACTGGCAACTTGATCCAGCCGAATATGGCGACCATCACTCAAGGAAATATCCATTGCTGCAATTTCAGCAGCAGTTTTTACTGTGGCAATAGTACGAATAGACTGTTCACTGCCACCTATTTTGGTTTGTCCGCCAGAAGCATCTTGTTGAACAAGGCGTAATTGTCGGGTGATGTCTGTTGCTGTGGCATTTAATGCCAAGAGTTTTTCAGGGTCAACCTCAACTTCAACTTGGCGAGTGACACCGCCTACACGAGAAACCGCACCAACCCCTTTGACTTTTAACATAGCACGCGCAACGTCATAATCCACAAACCAAGACAATGCTTCCTCATCCATACGGGGGGATTGGATGGTATAGGTGAGAATTGGTGAACCTGAAAGGTTAATTTTACTGACAATTGGATCACGAAGATCCGCGGGTAAATCTGAACGTACTTGTGAAACGGCGTTACGTACATCATCAACAGCTTCTTGTAGTGGTTTTTCCAGTTGAAACTCTGCGGTTACGGTGACTACACCATCTTGGATATTGGTATATTGATTTTTAAGCCCCTGTAAGGTTGCAATCGAGTTCTCAATTTTACGTGCAACTTCAGTTTCCAGTTGGGGAGGTGCTGCACCTGGTAAAGCAGCTGTGACCGTGACCATTGGTAGTTCAATATCGGGAAATTGTTGTATTTTCATCCAATGAAAACACATCAAACCCGCTAAACCAAGCATGATAAAAAGCAAAATACCGGGAATCGGATTCTTAATCGACCAAGCGGAGAAATTCATGTTATTTCTCCTGCGTGCTAACGAGTTGTTTGGTCAATGGTGTATCTGGAATCGCTTGCCCACGTTTGATTAAATCACCATCTGACAAGAATCCTGTTCCAGAGGCAACCAGTTGAGTGTTTGCTGCTAAATCAACAATTTCAACACGATCATTTAAACGTCGACCAAGTGTGACTTTCTGTTGAGTTACTCGATTATCTTTATTGACAATAAACACATAAGAGAAACCATCTCGTAAAAGTACTGCGGTTTGAGGCACTGTTAGTGCTGGCTTTTCGCCTAGATCAAACTCACCTTTGACAAACATACCCATACGAACAGCATCAGTAGTAGGTATATCCACATAGACCAAGCCATAACGTGTTTGCGGGTCAATGACTGGTGCAATCATCCGAACGCTACCTGAAACGGCTGAACGGCTAGGATCAGGTGAGATGATATGCGCTGTCATGCCTTTTTTAAGTTTATATAAGTCTGTCGAGGTTACTTCGGCACGCCATTCCAAACGGTTATCACGGATCAAGCGGAACAGTTCTTGTCCCGTTTGTGCCAATGAGCCAACTGTTGCTGTACGTGCTGAAATAACTCCATGATCGGGTGCAATCACTTGAGTTTGTGTTAAACGAAGCTGATTGGTGTCAATTTGGGCTTTGGCTGCATCTAAGCGGGCTTGAGCTGTACTTTGAGAGGTTAGATATTTTGTTGCTTCTTGTTGTGAAATTGCACCGGTATTTTTGAGTTGTTGAATACGTTGATTATTGATGCTGGCATCCGCTAGCACAGCTTTCGCTTCTGCATAATTGGCTTTTGCTGTCGCCAATTCTGCACGAATACTTTCGCTATTAATTTCAGCCAAAACTTGCCCACGTTGTACGCTATCTCCAACGTTGACATTCACTTTGGTAATTCGTTGCCCCGAAAGTTCACTGCCAATCACCACTTCTTGCCATGCAGCAATATTGCCATTGGCTGTAAAGTTTTGCTTCCAGTTTTGTACCTCGGGCTGTATCACCGTTACAGTTAGTGCTGGTTTTGCGTTAGACGCGGATGTTGCTGCATTTTCTGAAGAAGTCTGTTTTTTATTTGAAGATTTCCATCCAATAAAAGCGACGATTAGCACAATAAAAATAATTGCAATAATGATCCCGAGTTTTGAGTTTATGCGCTTTTTTTTCATTGGGTCATGCGATTTCATTTTAGTTTTTTAAATGAGTAGAGATAAGTTGAGTATCTCTAAAGGCTCTATGTTTGGTCAAGTTGCAATACAGCGCTTAATGTGATTTTTTGAAAGTTAAGCGGTTAAATTTTGCTATAGAGGGGGCATTCAAGTTAGCGACATTTGTTGTTTTAAGGCCTTGATTATTAGATAGGTTGAGCGGATAAAATTATTTATATGTTTTTAATATGAAAACTTTAGTGATTAGTATAATTTTTTATAAAAACTACAAGGCTATTCTCAATTTGTAATTTTTTTAATAAATAAATACCATGATATATTGCTTTTTTATTTAAAAAATCACGCTTATAAAATGAGAAAGTAAGTTTAAGCAAGAGTGATTATCATTTAATATGGCGGCTTAATTTAGATGACTGTTTTAGAGCCTCCTATGCGAAAAATTAAACCCTTAATTGTGATGATGGCAGTGGCGACAAGTGCTGCAATTGCGCATGCTGAACAACAAGATGCTTCATTGTCTCAGTCGAGCAATGGCAATGCAAAACAACTGAGTACGATTACAGTAGTCGCAAGTGCAGATGCATCAGCAGAGGGTTTAATGCCAGCATTTGCTGGAGGACAGGTGGCTTCTGGTGGTAAAGTTGGGATATTTGGCAATCAGAAAAATATAGATACACCGTTTAATCTAACTAGCTATACCAATCAATATATTCAAGAGCGTCAAGCTGAGAGTGTGGGAGATGTACTTCAGGCAGATTCAGCTGTGCGTACAGCAAAGGGCTTTGGGAATTTTCAGGAAGCATATTTTATTCGTGGTTTTGTGCTAGCTTCTGATGATACGGCTTATAACGGTTTATATGGAATACTTCCTCGTCAATATATTCCAACGGAGTTATTTGAACGTGTCGAAGTATTTAAAGGTGCCTCAGCATTTTTAAATGGAGCGATTCCCGGAGGAACTGGGATTGGTGGTTCTATTAATTTGTTGCCTAAAAGAGCGGGAAATGAGCCATTAAATCGTATCAATGTAGGTACAGATTTTAATGGTGGCTATATTTCATCAGATGTATCGAGACGTTTTGGTGAAGATGAGAAATTTGGTGTGCGTGTAAATACGGCATATCATGGTGGCAATACAGAAATTGACAAAGAAGATAATTCACTAGGTGTCGCTTCAATTGCGATGGATTATAAAGGTGAACAATTACGCCTCTCTGGTGATTTGGGATATACCAACAACCGTTTAAGTGAAAATCGCCCAAGTTTGCGTTTAACCAATAGCGTAACTGCATTACCAAGTGCATCACAGTATGCGAATTATCATGGTCAGTCATGGACATATTCAAATGAAGAAGATATTTTTGGTAGCTTCCGTGCGGAATATGATTTAAATGATGCAACAACTGCATATGCCGCTTATGGATTCCGTAAAACAGAAGAAGATGGTGTCTATTCAAGTCAGCAATTAAGTAATACTCAAACAGGAGCTGCCAAATTATCGGCATCGACCATTCCACGTAAAGATACCAATAACAGTGCAGAAATTGGAGTAAAAACTAAATTTGATACAGGTACTTTAAAGCATAATGTGGTTTTTTCTGGGTCGATCTATCGAGCAGATAAACGATATAGTTATGGTTATGCAACAAGTTTAGACGATAATTTTTATAATCCTATTTATACAGATGGCTCAAATATTAATAAATGGTTAGGTGCCGCTGGTACATATCCTAAAGCAGGAGTGAATACTTTAAAAAGTGTAGCTTTAGGCGATAATATTTCTGCTTTAGATGATCGTTTGACAGTAATGCTTGGTGCACGCTATCAAGAAATTAAACAAGATGTTTATTCATACGGCACTTATAAGTACGATATTAATAAAAACAAAGTTACGCCAGCATTAGGTATGAGCTATAAATTAACCCCTGAAATGGCAATTTACGCTAATTATATAGAAGCTTTGGTACAAGGGGATGCGATACAGGATAGTGTTGGTAATAACTATATTGCTGATCCTTTTGTATCTAAGCAGAAAGAAGTTGGATTAAAGTTCGAAAATGATCACCTCGGTGGTGCATTAAGTTACTTCTATACAGACCGTCGAAAAGCTTCTGTGAATACTTCTGGAACCCCACAATTGAGTCAGGCAACCAATATCCATCAAGGTCTTGAATTTAATGCCTATGGTCAATTAACTGACTTCGTTAAGATTTTGGGTGGTGCGACGTGGATTGATACCAAACAGAAGGATACTTATCAAGGTTTATACAATAATAATGAAGTTATTGGCGTTCCAAAGTTTCAAGCGAATCTAGAAGCAGATTGGAAATTACCAGTTGAACAGGATATTAGTGTAAATGGTCGTGTTGTGTATACGGGTTCAACATATGCCGATAATGCCAATACGTTGAAAATTAACGATTGGACTAGATTAGATGTTGGTGCAAATTATAAGACCAAAATTAATAAAGTTCCGACAACATTCAATTTCTCAGTGACCAATGTTTTAGACAAGGATTATTGGGCTTCAGCATCTGTAAATGACTATACCTATTTGTCTTTAGGTGATCCCCGTACCTTTAAATTAAGTGCAACCTTTGATTTTTAAACACCACAAAAAAATGCCCCAAATTTGGGGCATTTTTTATAATAGTATATTTTTATAAAATGGTTTTTAGACGTTGAATCACTTGCTCACATTGAGCAATATCTGCGACCAATGCCATACGAACATGACCTTCACCAGGATTGCCTTGTTCAGTATCACGAGACAAATAACGCCCCGGTAAAACTTTAATGTTGGCTTTTTCCATTAACATTTTGGCAAAGTTTTCATCATGATCGACTTTTAACCAATAATAGAAACCTGCATCAGGCTTTTGTAATGGTAAAAGATGACCGAGTTCATTTTGGAACAAATCAAACTTAGCACGATACAGTCTACGATTTTCTTCAACATGTGTTTCATCGTTCCAAGCAACAATTGAAGCCAATTGATGCTGGACTGGCATTGCAGCGCCGTGATAAGTACGGAATTTTAAATAAGGTTTAAGTAAGTTTGCATCACCAGCAACAAAACCTGAGCGCATACCCGGTAAGTTTGAACGCTTAGACAGTGAATGGAACACGATACAATTTTTATAATCGTCACGATCTAATTCAGCACAGACTTCCAATAAGCCGATAGGTGCTTCATCAAACCATAATTCTGAGTAACATTCATCAGACGCAATCACAAAATCATATTGGTCAGAAAGTGCTATTAGCTTTTTAAATTGTGCTTTTGAAAGTACCGCACCAGTAGGATTTCCCGGCGTACAAACAAACAAAAGTGCGGTTTTTTCCCAAACTTCAGCAGGTACAGCATCAAAATCACCAAGGTAATTGTTGTCGTCGGTACAGTTGACAAAGTATGGCTTGGCACCAGCTAAAAGAGTCGCACCTTCATAAATTTGATAGAACGGATTAGGCATTACCACATAAGGTGCGTCATCACGATTAATCAAGGCTTGTACAAAAGAGAAAATTCCCTCACGTGTACCTGTTACCGGAAGAACATGATCTTCCGCACTGATCGCATTCAGCTTAAAACGACGGGTTAGCCACTGAGCAATACTTTCACGAAGTTCGGGTAAACCTTTACTGTTTGGATAAGTTGAAAGGTGCTGAAAATTATCAATGATCGCTTGCTTCACAAACTCAGGAGCAGGATGCTTTGGTTCTCCAATTGAAAGTGGGATCAAAGGTAAATCTGCAGGTTTTACATCCTGAAAAAGCTGGCTTAACTTTTCAAATGGATAAGGATGTAATAAAGACAAACTAGAGTTCATGAAACAATTACCACGATAGAAAGTAAGATTAATGTTGCCCACAGATTTGATTGGATGCTTCGTCTAATGCCGCTTTTAATTTTGCGGTAAAGACTTCAGCCTCAGCTTCAGTGAGGGGGGTGCCATCTTTTTTGGTGACAAAGAAAATATCTTCTGCTTTTTCACCCAGCGTGGCGATTCTAGCAGAATGTATGTCTAAACCTTGCATCATAAATAAACCACCAACGCGTGCGAGTAAGCCCGGTTGGTCGAGAGTAGAGATTTCTACCATATTTTGCTGCAAAGCTTCGTTCAGTGTTACATCCACGGTATTTTCAATATCGAAGTGGCGAAGTTGACGTGGAATACGACGTTGCATCAAACCCGGATATTTATCTGATTCGCTTAAGGCTTTAATTAACGCCTGTTTGACTGTTTCTTCACGTTCAGGATCGGTTAATAAGGTACCGAAACGATCCAAGACCACATAAGTATCTAAACTAAAGGCTTTGGTTGCAGTGATAATCCGTGCATCTTGGACATCTAAATTCATACGATCCAAAATTGCCACTGTGGTAGCAAACAGATTGGGTTGGTCTTGAGTATAAATAAAGATCTGTACAGCATCTTGTGCGGCTTTACGGTGCGCACGCATGAGCACCAATGGTGCAGGGTTGTCGCCGTGTTGCAAAATGGCGCGAGTATGCCATGCAATTTCATCTGCGGATTCTTTAAGGAAGTATTCGTCCCCAAGCTCTTGCCAAACCTTTTCAACTTGATCGAGTGGAAACTCATCCACCAAGACTTCGCTTGCAGAGAATTTGGTATCTTCAATCAGCATTTGATAATCAACAGGTCGACCCAAACCAGAACGAATTACATCACGCGCATGGGTATAGAGTTGACGCATCAAAGAAGAGCGCCATGTATTCCAAAGTTTTGGATTGGTGGCATTGATATCGGCAACTGTCAGTGTATAGAGATAATCTAAATGCTCCATATCACCAAGCTTTTCAGCAAACTCTTTCACCACATCTGGATCAGAAATATCTTTTTTCTGTGCGGTCATCGACATCAGTAAATGGTTTTGGATGAGCCAAGCAACCAGATTACATTCGCGCTCAGTAAACCCATGCGCAAGACAGAATTCAATTGCATCTTCAGCGCCAAGTTCACTGTGATCTCCACCACGGCCTTTGGCAATATCATGGAATAATGCAGCAAGGAATACGATGTCACGGCGGACTAAGCGTTGAAATACAGAACTGACAACAGGATAGTCTTTGGCAAAGCCGGGTTCTTTAAAACGATTTAAATTACGAATTAACAGTAAGGTATGTGCATCGACGGTATAAATATGGAACAAGTCATATTGCATCAGTCCCATGATTTGCCCAAAAGCAGGAATATAATTTCCTAATACACCATAACGCTTCATTGCCACCATGGTTTCGTATAAACGATATGGAGAGCGAATGATCGCCATGAATAGTGCTTGATGGGTTGGATTATCACGAAATGCTTGATCAATTCTTTTTGCAGCTAAGGTCAAAAGACGCAGTGTACGTGCACGAATACCCTCAATTTCAGGGCGATTCGCTAAGATATAGAAAATTTCTAAAATCGCACTTGGATTTTCGGAAAAAATTTTATGTTGTTGAACTGCGAGCTTGCCATCAACCAGTTTAAAATGTTCGTTAATATTTTCGATTTTACGTTCATAGTCGGGTAAACGTGGAGTAATCACCGACTCATTGAAATAAGCCAATAACATTTCATTTAAGGTCGAAACCTGCTGCGCGGTACGATAATAACGCTTCATGAACTGTTCAATTGGATAATTTGGATGATGATCATCTTCTCGCGTATAGCCAAATTTAGCAGCAATATCACGTTGATAATCAAACAATAGACGATTTTCATCACGTTTAGTTAAACGATGTAAATGATGGCGGATTTCCCAAAGAAAGTTTTCAGCTTCCTCTAGAACGCCCAATTCAAATTCAGAAATAAAACCCAAATGAACCAAGTCGTAAATACGATTGACTCGAAAATGCCGTTTGGCAATCCAGCCAATTTGGTTAATGTCCCGAATACCGCCGGGTGCATTTTTAATGTCGGGTTCTAAATTACTTTCAGTATTGTTATGTTGCGCATAACGTTGCGCTTGTTCATCCATCTTGGCATCAAAGAAAGTCTTATCTGTCCAAGTTTGTGAAACGACACGACGAGGCCATCTTGCCAGATGTTGATTACCAATAATCAATCGTGCTTCAATCAGTGAGGTTGCAACAGTGAGATCATTGGTGGCTTGTTCAAAACAACTTCGGATAGTACGTACACTGATACCGGGTTTAAAATTCCCCACATCCCAAAGTGTAGAAATAAATTGCGTCACCGTTTGTTCTTGTTCAGGAGAAAGATCTTCTTCTGAAAGAATCATGATGTCGACATCGGAATAGGGCAACATTTCGCGCCGTCCATAGCCGCCAACAGCAAATAAACCGAGATCTGTTTGATCCAGCCCGGAATGTTTCCATAGAAACATAAGGGCTTCATCTACCACATTTGAGCGGGTACGGACAATTTCGCGTATTGTTGTACCATGATCATAAGCCTCATTTAACTGTTGTTCGACATCGCTACGCCATTGATTAATCGCTTTAATGTCATGTATATCAGTTACATATTCCAACAGAGGAGAGGTGTTGATCATGGATGTCTTGTCCGCAAATATATTGGCTAGTTGTTTAAATGAACTGTGACTTTTGCAGCCGTTTCTTGTGCAAGTTCACGTGCTTGGTCTGTTGTTTCAGCACGTGCTGTTGCCACGCCCATACGGCGACGTTTAAATCCTTCAGGTTTACCGAACAGGCGTAAGTCTGTCGCAGGATTTTGCAAAGCAAGATTTAAGCCAGAGTATGAAAGATTCTTTGCATCCATACCTGCATAGATTACAGCACTTGCAGCAATACTATGTCGTTCAGTATTGACAGGTAAACCCAAAATCGCACGTGCATGTAATTCAAATTCGCTTTGGAATTGTGATGCAAGTGTGACTAAGCCTGTATCGTGTGGACGCGGTGATACTTCACTAAACCATACTTTATCACCTTTTACAAACAGTTCTACCCCAAAAATCCCACATCCACCAAGTGCTACAGTGACTTTATTGGCAATGCGTTTGGCTTCATTTAAAGCTGCTTCTGTCATTGCTTGGGGCTGCCAACTTTCTACATAGTCGCCTGAGTCTTGACGGTGTCCAATCGGATCACAATAAGCGGTTTCAATTCCACCTGTTTCTGGATTTTTCGAACGTACAGTGAGTAAGGTGATTTCAAAATCAAAGTCAATTTGTGACTCAACGATGACTGTACCTTGATTTACCCGACCACCAGTTTGAGCATATTCCCAAGCCGCATCTACTTCAGCATATTCTTTGACACGAGATTGCCCCTTACCAGAGGAAGACATTACAGGTTTAACAAAGTTCGGATAACCAATGTCATCACATGCAGAACGGAAGCTTTCTAAGGTATTGGCAAAACGGTAAGCGGAAGTGGGTAAACCAAGTTCTTCCGCCGCTAATCGACGAATCCCTTCACGGTTCATCGTTAAATTCACTGCCTTTGCTGAAGGGATCACTGTTGCAATATTTTGTTGTTCGATTTCGACTAATACTTGAGTAGCAATCGCTTCAATTTCTGGGACAATAAGATTAGGTTTTACTTTTTCAATTAAAGCTTTTAATTCTGTTGCGTCCGCCATGTTTAAGCTATAAGAGAAATGAGCAACTTGCATGGCAGGTGCATTTTCGTAGCGATCTGCCGCGTGAACTTCAACACCAAGTCGTTGTAATGAAATCACCACTTCTTTACCAAGCTCTCCTGAACCTAACAGTAAAACTTTAAAGGCAGATGATTGAAGTGGAGTACCAATAGTAACGCTCATGCTATTCTTCCATGCTTGTCTTATGGACTGTTAGCATAGCAGAACTCAGGCGTGTGTTAAGGGCTGATTGACATAAAATAATGATATTGTCTAACAGATTTTTTTATAAAGTCTTTAGCTTCTAGATTGTTTGTCACTGCAAATGAAGTAGCTTTGAATTTTCGCAAGAAAGTTGATCAATAATTTTTTGATCAATTCTTTTTACCAACCAACATAATCAATGCAATAAGGCAGATCAGTAGTTCTATAAAAAACGACCAATGCAGAATAAAGTTTAACCACCACGGCTGATAACGTGAGCTTACTTCAAAAAACACATAGGGTTGATCAATAAACGGTGCAAAAAGCCAAACATCACCTACAAAAGTATCCAACCCGATATGTAGCAGGGCAGCACCCGAAAAAAGACTGATCATTAGGGCAGGTTTAGCGGTATATTTTGAATGGATGAAATAAAATAAAGCAATTAGAAAGATTGGAATCCAAAATGAAAACCAATGTAAAAAATACTTATGGTGGTGTACCGATCTATGATCGAATAAATAGAAATAGAATAAATCAATATCAGGAAAAACTGCACCAAGCATAATCAGCGTAAAAAAAGCTTTATTGGTGATTTTTGTCTGTTTAAATTTCTGGAGTAAAAGTTTAGCAAGTATATAGCCAGAAGGTAAGTGTGCGATAAACATATCAAGTTGCGTATTTTAAATATTATATTGGAAAGAAATCATACACAACCAATTAATTCACATGGTTTTTTATTGTAAATTGATTAGATGGAAGCATTTTAAATCCTAGAGACTTAAATTTTAAACGCTGATTTGCTGATGCATTAAAATGAACTACAATCAACAAAACTACAAATAGGTATAGACCAAACCATAGGCTAATGCTGCTGTGAGAGTCGCCAAGACAATTCTTTTAAATTTAAAATACAATCCTGTGAGTACAATAAAGCCCACCAACATCGCAAAACTTTTATTTGGGGTTTCGATCAATGGCGGAAGAGTGGCAACAATTAACATTGAACTGATTGCTGCAATGCCGATACTGCCTAATGCAATTTTTAACCATGTTGCGCCACGAGATTGTGTGTGTTGTTGGCTTTTTTGCAGCAGATAGAATGGACCAAAGCGTGAAGCAAAGTTTGCAATACCGACCAATATCCCCACCAAAATAATCTGTAAATCCACTTTAAATACTCACTTCATCAGTTTGCTTTAATACATAATGTTTAAATAATCCCGCTAAAATTCCAGACGCAATCCCAATAAAAATTGCTGCAGACATGTTGATAAAATAACAGGCCAATGCGGAAACCACTAAAGATACGGCAACCACAAAAGTATGTTTTTTCTCAAAGGCTGCCAGTAAGAAGCTTAAGAACAATGCAGGTAACAAGAAGTCTAAAGCGGCTTGTAAAAATTGCGGCAAGTCGCTGACTTGATCTGCAAATAAACCACCTAAAAATGAACCTAAGGCCCATGACATCCAGCTAAACAAGCTGAGTCCTAGCATCCAAGACTCTGACCATTCTTGACGACGTTGGGAAAGTTTAATCATTCCAGCCGCAAAAACTTCGTCGGTTAAACCCCATGCCCATACTGCAGTCTTTTTTAGGTTTAAACGGTCCTGAATCAGGTTTTGTAAGGCTGGCCCGTAAAGTACGTGGCGAATATCCAGTGCAATGACTGTAAGTGCTGTCATCCAAATAGATGTACCACTGCCCAATAATGCAACCACAAGAAATTGGCTAGCCCCAGCGTACATAGAGCAAGATAGAAATAAGGCTTCCCATGCACTAAAACCAAATTGGGTCGCGGATACACCAAAGGCAAAAGATACAGGCAGATAAGTAAAGATGATGGCTTGACTGTCTTTAGCGCCTTGCCAAAAGCCAGCAGTTTGGACTGAGGGATTGTGCTCTGACACAGGACACCTAAAACGAGAGTAAAACAAAAGGTAAAATCAAGATTGTGTATTCTACCCGAATTTACTAGCATAGTAGCGAAATGTTTATTTAGGCGTAACTTTATATGTTCGCAAATCAGTCGAAATTATTATTGAGTATGACCTTGATGTTAGGCGTTTTAGGTTTACAAGCATGTGGTAATTCATCTTCTGAACCTAAAGAAAAAGTTGAAATTAAAGCTGCGCCAAAACTAACCAATGATGCGACAACCTATGCCAACGAAGCATGGAAATTGATTAATCAGGTTGAACCCTTTGTCTACCGTAAGCAATTAAATTTGATTGAAGATAATGTACGTAAACCTTTAAGAAAGTTAAGTACAGACTGGCGTATCAACGTCAAAATGACCGATTCAGTGACAGAAGGTAAATACGCTTTGTGTCGTAAAGCCATGACCAGTTTAGATACTTGGGCAAGATCGACACTTGAAAAAGATGGTGAGATGCAAAAAAATCAATCGCAATATGAACGTGATAAAGCACAATGCAAAGATGCAATTGAAAATCCAAGTTTAGGCAATACCAAAGCAAATAATAATATTTTTTAAATGGTCTTAGAAAAAATGGCGCAAATATGCGCCATTTTTTTAATTCATATGAACGTTCGTTAAGTAAGCTTTTCGTTGCTTAAGGTTTTAACGGATTGGTCGATGCTGTTTTCACGGCCTTGTCTTTAGCAGCAGTTGACTTTGTAGCGGCGTCATTTTTTACAGCTTTGGTTGTTGCTTCCGCTTTTGCTTTGCTTGCGGCAGTCTCTGTTTTTAGCTTTGTCGCTGCTTCTTTCGGTTTCGCTTCAACAGCTTTGGTTGCAGCTATGCTTTTGTCTTTGGCTTGAGTCACATCTGCTTTGGCTTTTGTGCTTGCAGTGGTCGCTTTTTGAGTCGCTTGAGCTGCAGGATTTGCAGCGACGCATTTGCCACCTTTATGGTTTGGGCCTGTACCACCAACCAATGTTGTACCTTTAGGACAAGCAAAAGCAGAAGCGCTAAGTACAGTGAATAATCCCGCTGTGAGCAATGTTGTGATTTTTTTCATTTATTTCAACTTTTATTGAGATGGCATTAGCGCCTCGCTAAAATATAATTGTATTTTTCACAAAGTAGAATAGATTATTTGTATATTTTATTTATGAAATGATTATATATTCCAGCCGTTTAAGGTGAATTTAATATTTATCTAAAAGTAGAAAAGTGATGTGTTAAATTAGAGTTGGCCTAGTGAGTGAGCAATAGAATGTAATTGCTTGATATCTAAAATTTCTATTTTTTTAAAGGCAATTTTTAAAACGCCTTGTTGTTCGAGTAAATGTAATTCTTGGTTAATGGTCTGACGTGAGCATTTGAGCAGCAATGCCAATTGTTCTTGTGATAAATGAATGATGTTATTTTCAATACGGATATGATTGCCATAGCCGTTTAAGATAAACATCAAACGCTGAGCTAATCGTTGTCGTATATGTTGGGTTTGAATTGAAATGAGTTCTAAAAAAGCATAGCGAAGTTTTTGACTGGTCAATTGGGCGATATGGAACCAATATTGCGGATAGTCATTTAAAATTTTCTGAATCGCTTGGCTGGGGAGATGTAAAATTAAACATTTTCCAACAGCAATTGCATCATGAGAACGTGGTTGCTGATCCACCAAAGAAATTTCTCCAAACCACATAATTGGTTCTGCAATAGCAGCAACGGATTCATTTCCTTCAATATCAATATAGCCTAAGCGTACCCGACCATCTAAGACGGCATAGATGCCATTAAATAGATCGCCTGATCTGAAAATCGCTTGATCACGCTCAAATTTTTGATAATGGGCTCGTTGTTGAATCAATTGTTGAAAAGGAATAGGCAGTTGTGAATACCATAAATTCTTTGATAATAATTCAAGATCCGTTGAATTCAGCACAATATGTCCTTTTATATATCATGGTTAATCTTTGCTTTGATTTTAAAATATATCTAACAGCAGTTAGTAGGGTAGAAATTACCTTAGATAAAATCAGTAACGATAAGCGCTGAGTAGAACCATTTACAATCCTCCTTCAAGAGCAATAATTTAGCAGAAATATGACACAATCACAGGCCATAATGTATCAATAAGTTTATTGTGAAAGCTGTTGTTATCTACTTCTTTGAAAATTTAAATGAAAAATCAATTCAAGTTGTCAGGTAGACGACAACTTTTATCTTAGCGCTTTTATATAGTGAAATGAAGAGATTAACAAGGACGCTGAAAATGAATAGATTAGAGCAACTTCTTAGCCAATACGCAGCTTATCATTTAGACCATAAAAATGTATTTACGCATTTTATTGGTATTCCGATGATCGTATTTTCAATCATGTGTTTAACGGCTAGAGCAGGGGTGATGCTTTCAAGTTTTGAAATCACTTTGGCATTGATTCTATTGGTTTTAAGTGTGATTTATTATTTGAGTCTGGATAAATCATTGGGCTTTTTAATGTTGGTTATTTATGCAGTAGCCTATCCATTTGCCTATAAAATTGCGCAATTGGGCATGGGAACTTGGTTAAGTATTAGTATTGGTACTTTTGTTGTAGGATGGGTATTCCAATTTGTAGGGCATTTTTATGAAAAGAAAAAACCCGCATTTGTTGACGATTTAGTCGGTTTAGCAATTGGTCCATTATTTGTTTTAGCTGAATTTGTATTCTTGCTGGGTTTTCGTAAAGATCTACAAGAAAAAATGCTAACAGAAGCGAGAAAGCAACGAACTGCCATGGATGAAAAATCATTAGACGCTTTACACGCGAAATAATTAGAAAGATAAAGAATCTAGTTCATGATAAAACCCTTTAAGTCAGGAATTTAAACTGACTTAAAGGGTATCGACTTCTATATTTTTGTTTGTCTTAGAATAAGAATTCTTTGATAAAAATCACTAAACCAAAGAAAAAAATGGCGCAACCAATATAAAATTTTATTTTTTTAATCATTGAAGAATTGAAGATTGGCATCGTCATATGGTCTGTATAGTATTTCATTGGATTGCTTCTAAATAACGGCGATTCACTTCTTCCCAATTCACAACATTATAAAATGCCGCAATATATTCGGGACGACGATTTTGGTATTTTAAATAATAAGCATGTTCCCAGACATCTAAAGCCAGAATCGGGATATTTCCATTCATCAGTGGTGAATCTTGATTAGCACTGCTTTCTACGATGACTTTCTTTTCAGGGGTAACGCTCAACCATGCCCAGCCACTGCCAAATCGTGTCAGTGCTGCTTTGGTAAAAGCTTCTTTGAAGTTTTCAAAACCGCCAATATCTCTGTCAATTGCTTCAGCGATTTGTTTAATTGGCTCTCCACCACCTTGAGGACTCATTACTGTCCAGAATAAAGAGTGGTTAGCATGTCCACCACCATTATTAATCACGCTATTTTTAAGATCAGCAGGAACTTCATTCACTTTTGAAACCAGTTCTTCAATCGACAACTTTTCCCATGGCGTACCTTCAACTGTAGCATTGATATTATTGATATAGGTTTGATGATGTTTGGTATGGTGGATTTCCATTGTTTTTGTATCAATATTAGGTTCAAGTGCATCGTATGCATAAGGCAGTTGTGGAAGCGAGTAAGCCATGAATCAATCCTGTTATGTTGAGTATAGTGATAATGCTAATAATTATCATTATTATATATGAGCATCAAAAGTGCAACCAACTTAACTTTATTATTGTGTAGCTGATTTCAAAATAGAGATGATCAATTGAGGCAGGGGCTTAGCGATAGACGCTTGGCGCGTTTTAAGATGTAAATAAATATCGCGTATATTTACTGGAATATTATAATTTTAAATGTTGATATTTTTTTATAAAAACCTGAATACGTGTTTCATTAAAAAGCAGAGTTAAAATTAGATCGATAAGGGGATTGGTCAAAGTGATCCGCAAATCAATCAACAGATCGTTGAATCTAGATTTAGAAAACAAGTTTTAAGTATTCGTCAGACATTTATAAACCAAACTAAAACCAGCGAAAGATTCTATGATGAAAAAAAACAGGTTGAAGAAGTCTTCAACCTGTCTCATCAAAGAATGAGATCTGCTTATACGTTAAAACGGAAGTGCAAGACATCACCATCTTGAACGATGTAAGTTTTACCTTCTAAACGCCATTTTCCTGCTTCTTTAGCGCCGTTTTCACCGTTGTATTGGATGAAATCATCATAAGCGATACATTCTGCACGAATAAAGCCTTTCTCAAAGTCAGTGTGGATTACACCCGCAGCTTGAGGTGCAGTTGCACCCACTTTTACAGTCCAAGCACGTACTTCTTGAACACCTGCTGTAAAGTAAGTTTGTAAGCCAAGTAAGCTATAACCTGCACGAATCACCACATTTAGACCTGGTTCTTCCATACCTAATGCTTCAAGGAATTCAGCACGATCTTCATCATCCAACAATGAAATTTCAGCTTCGATTTGGTTGCAAAGCGGAACAACGATTGCATTTTCCTCAGCAGCTAACTTTTTCACAGCTTCAAGGTGTGGGTTGTTTTCAAAACCATCTTCTGCAACGTTTGCAATATACATGGTTGGTTTTAATGTCATTAAACCAAAACCACGCACAAGTTTACGTTCATCATCATCTAAATCAGCTGCACGAGCAGGCTTGCCTTCATCAAGTAAAGGTAGAATTTTTTCTAAAACAGATTTTGTTGCAAGCGCTTCTTTATCACCGCTTTTAGCTGATTTTGCCAAACGTGTAACTGCTTTCGTTACGGTTTCTAAGTCAGCAAGTGCAAGTTCAGTATTAATCGTTGCAATATCATCTAATGGATCAATTTTACCATTTACATGAATTACGTTTTCATCTTCAAAACAGCGTACAACGTGTGCAATTGCATCAGTTTCACGGATATTTGCAAGGAATTGGTTACCCAAACCTTCGCCTTTAGATGCACCTGCAACTAAACCTGCAATATCGACAAATTCCATCGTAGTTGGAATAACACGTTGTGGTTTAACAATGGCTGTTAATTTGTCTAAACGTGGATCAGGTACAGGTACGATGCCTGTATTTGGTTCAATGGTACAGAATGGGAAGTTTTCCGCAGCAATAGCAGCTTTAGTCAATGCATTGAAAAGTGTAGATTTACCAACGTTCGGCAAGCCGACAATACCGCAATTAAAACCCATGAAATAACTCACAAAGTGTTATATAAAAATTGCGGATGATTTTACATGAAAGCCATGACAAAGTCAGGTCTGAGACCTATAAGTTTTTAAACAGATCATGACTATATTATATCCTGTGCTAAATATTTGAGTGTAAATAGAGTTTTATTGAGCAAAAATAATAGTGCAGTTAGAGAAATTGTGAAGGCATATAAATTCTATTGACTAGGATATTCCCAACCCTAGTATGCTTATATCTATACAATATTTACCTGATTTCAGGGATATGTTGATCAAAGTTTATTGGTTATTTTTTAACTTCCTTATTGAATAGCAGTACTTAAAATGACTAAACATTATTCAAATGTAAACCTTGTCAATAAGACAAATAAGACTATATCAGAAATCAAGTTTTTACATCGTTATGATTCAGATGTATATAATTATGGCGATAAGGACATTTTAGAGAAAGAAAAACCTTATTTGATTTGTGTCGCAGAATATTGGACAGGTTTTCTAAGAGTCGGTGTAGATTATTGGTGGATCCAATTTAAACTCGAAAATAAAACATATACTTGCAAGGCTAATTTCTTTTGTACGTTAATGTCAGAAGATGGTGGTAAAGATGTGACTGTCGAAGTGCATACTGACAAAATGTATATTAAACCAGCCAAGTCCAGTAGTTGCTATGTTGGTTTATATGAGCCTTCACTTCTTGCTGAACAATTTGAACAAGAGTTGATATTGTCTGGTATAGCGACTGAACCTCAACCGGCTTCAGCATTTAAAAAATGTAATTGCGATTAATGCAAATGTTATAATTTTAGAATAATCGTTATTTAAAAGGAACTAAATCTTCCTTTTAAATAACGTCATAGGGTTCGTATTTTAAAAAAGGATCAATCCGTTCAAATCTTCCGCTTATCCAACTGGCTTGCCAAACTGTCACCAAATGCCTGAACGATCATGACCAAAGCCACCAAGACTACAATCACAGCAAACATCATTTGCATATCAAAGCGTTGATAACCATAACGGTAGGCAATATCACCTAAGCCACCAGCACCAATTGCACCCGCAATTGCAGAGGAGTTAATCATGGTGACAATTGTGACTGTAAAACCTGCCACAATACCGGGAAGGGCTTCAGGTAAAAGTACATGCCAAACGATTTGCTTACGGTTACAGCCCATTGCTTGTGCAGCTTCGATTAGACCTTGATCGACTTCACGCAAGCTAACTTCTGCAATACGGGCAAAAAAAGGTGTCGCGGCTAACGTTAATGGAACAACAGCTGCCCAGACTCCGTAACTGGTTCCGACAATCCAACGGGTTAAAGGAATCAGTGCCACCATTAAAATCAAAAAGGGAACAGATCGGGTAATATTAATCACCGTGCCTAATGCATGGTTAATCTTTTTAGATGGGTAAATCCCTTGCTCAGATGTATTGACCAAAATCACGGCCAAAGGTAAACCGATCAAAAAGGCAACAATGGCAGATACACCAACCATCAGTAAGGTATCTATGGTTCCGGTCAGCAATAAATCAATGAGTTGCTCTTGCATAGCCAAGTACCTCTATTTGCGCAATTTGATGTTTTAACCTTTCTTGTAAATTATGCAGGTCTAAATGGGTTTGTTCAGTACCGACAATCAGTGTTCCAATCAAATGGTTTTGGATATTGTCGATGTGACTTTGATATAAATGTACCGATTTTTCAAAAACTTTAAAAAGTTCCACTAAATCAGGTGAGTTTTTCGGATCGGTTTCATAACGTAGTTTTAAAATGCTATGGGTGGAATCTTGTTGCAGCTCTGTATGCACTGGAAAGGGCAAATCGAGCTGTTCTAGGTTTAACAATTCTTGTGTGATTTTCTGCTGAGGCTGTGAAAACACGGACCAGACTTGTCCTGACTCAACAATTTCACCATGTTCAATCACCACCACTTGATCGCAAATTTCACGAATTACTTGCATTTCATGGGTAATTAAAACAATGGTAATCCCCAATTCTCGATTGATTTTTTTCAACAAGGATAAAACCACTGAGGTACTTTCAGGATCAAGTGCAGACGTTGCTTCATCACACAATAATATTACTGGATGATGCACCAGCGCACGAGCAATACCAACACGTTGCTTTTGACCACCAGACAGCTGTGAAGGGTAGTTATGTGCTTTATTTCCCAATCCGACCAGATCTAAAACATCGTTGACACGTGTTTCAATTTCAGCTTTATCGACATGGGCAATTTTTAAAGGCAATGCCACATTGTCCCAAACGGTTTTGGCAGACATTAAATTAAAATGCTGAAAAATCATCCCGATTCTTTGCCGTGCTTGAATCAATTCAGCATGACTGAGTTCAGCCAAATTCTGTTGATGAATATGAATACTGCCTTCAGAAATACCTTCTAAACCATTTAAGGTTCGGATTAAGGAAGATTTACCTGCACCACTTTTACCGATGATGCCGAAAATCTTGCCTTGAGGAATATCTAAGTTGATATTTTTTAATGCATGGATCTGTTGATCTTGCCCATCATAGTATTTATTCAGATCACGAATTTTGATATGAGGGACTGAAAAATCAACATGCGAACCGAAACTCACCATTTCTATTCTCCTTATTTCCAGCCTGCAAACCACATATCTTTGCCGAAATCTTTATCTAAAATATCTCGAACTTGCTGTGAGTTTTGGAAAGCTTGAATAAATTTCTCTAACTTTTGATTTTTGTCTTGATAATCGGTACGTGTCACAAAAAGAATGGCGTACTTTTTATCAACGGGATCTAAAAACAGCGCACTATGCGGATCGGCTTTTTTTGCCATATTTAAGTAATGCGGAAAACCAAAAATCAGATCTGCATCATCATAAGCTAAAGCTGTTTGTGGACCTTCAACTTCCAAAAACTTCAAGTGTTTTGGGTTTGCAACAATATCTTGAAGTGTTGAAAGTTCATTGTTGATGTCTTTGATTTGAATTAACCCAGCGCGGTGTAGCAAGATCAAAGCACGCGCAGAGTTAACGGGGTCACTGGGGATGACAACACGAGCATTTTGAGGTAAAGCTGCTAAGGATTTATATTGTTTTGAATATAAACCGACATGGCTGCCGCTACCTGTACCAAAAGCATGCAAATCGTAATTGGTTTGTTTAATGGCATTTTTTAAAAATACACTTTGTTGGAAAAAGTTGGCGTCAATGTCACGGTTTTGCACCGCAACATTGGGCGCTTGCCAATCTGAAAATTCGACCAGTTTGACATGGATACCATCTTTCTCTACCTCTTTGGCAACTGTTTGTAGTAATTCTGCATAAGGTGGGCTAATGCCAATCGTGAGTACATTATCCTTTTGTTGATTTTGTACATAACGATAGGTAAACAGCCCCAATAATACGATGACAACAGCAAGACCAATCAGCAGGTTCTTGTTTTTGAGTTTGGAAACTTGGGACATGAGTTATTCCTTATTTCCAACCAGGGAACCATAAATTTTCACCAATATCATCATTCAAAGCCTGTTTGACCTTGTCCGAAGTCTGGTAAATTTTTACAAACTCTTTTAACTGTTTGGCTTTTTCTGGGTGCTTTTGCTCATAGTCATCTTTTACGACAAACAAGATCGCATAACGGGTATTGGTATTATCATCGAGTAATAATGCTTTGTTTGGATCAATGGTTTTTGCAAGACGTAAATAAAGCGGGTAGCTAAATACTAAATCAGCATCATCTACAGCACGCGCAGTTTGAGGTCCTTCAACTTCAATAAATTTAAAGTTTTTAGGATTTGAGATAATGTCTTGTAAGTTCGATAAATGGTTATTCGGATTTTTTAAGGTGATGAGTTTTGCCTGTTGCAAAAGCAACAGTGCGCGACCTTGGTTGACTGGGTCATTTGGAATCACCACACGTGCATTTTCAGGGACAGCCGCTAAAGAATCATATTTTTTAGAATATAAACCCACATGTGTTGCCACACCAGTGGCAATCGGTTTCAGTTTAAAATCAGTTTCTTTTAACGCATTGGTTAAAAATGGTTGGTGTTGGAAATAGTTTGCATCAATATCACCATGATTTAGTGTGATATTCGGTGTGTTCCAATCTGAAAACTCCACCAGTTTAATATGAATCCCTTGTTTCTTGGCTTCCTCTGCTGCAACTTGTAAAGGCTTGGCAAAGGGTGGGCTAATACCAATGGTGATTTCTTCTGAACCGGCTTTTTTATGTTGGTTCCAATAAAAAAGTCCTGCAATCACGGCAATAATGATCACACCAAGCAGAATAAATTTATTCTTGGAGCCTGATTTTTTGGATGGATTACCATTTGCAGGTGAGTTTATTTGAGTCATGTGACACCCCTTAAAGTGAAATTATTCAATTCATCATGTTTGCTGATTAGGTTATTTAGGCAGTTTGCTTTTGCCGATCTGCCGTTTCGATGCTGTTGTTATGATTTGAGTTTTGACATCGAAAATCAGCAGCAGGGTGTTGTTGAGTTAAATGATCACCCTGTTTAAAGATTTTGTTACGTAAAGAACCATTTTCATATTTGGTTTTAAATCTGCCACGTTGTTGAAGTTCAGGAATAACAAAACGAATAAAGTCATGATGTGATTCAGGCGCAACAGTACGAGTTAAGTTAAAGCCATCAATACCTGTTTCATCAATCAACTGAATTAATTTTTCAGCAATTGTTTCACCACTTCCAACAATCAGTGGATAACGACCACCGAGTTGATGCTGTGCTTTAAGATCGTTAGGCGTGATTTGGTTTTCCTTAAATTTATTATTGACTGAAGCAATACTGTTGGTTTGTTGATATGGGATTGCCTCATCATCAGCATAATTGGATAGGTCTATACCGACTGAACTTGAGAAATGTGCTAAACCTGCTTCTGGACTTGCATAGCGGGCATATTCAGCTAATTTCTCTTGAGCTAATTCATCTGTTTCTGCTGTAACCACTGTGATTCCCACAAAGATTTTAATATCTTCGGGATTACGGCCTTGCTGCACAGTCAATTCTCGAATCTTGTCCACTTGTTGTTTGATTTTTGCAGGTTGATCACCCCCAATAAAGACACATTCCGCATGACGTGTGGAGAATGCTAAACCGCGTGGTGAAGCACCTGCTTGAAAGAGCACAGGGGTACGCTGTGGTGAAGGTGAGACTTGGAAAACCCCTTCGCTTTGATAAAAGCGCCCTTGATGGTTAATTTGATGAACTTTTTTCGGGTCAGTAAAAATACGCTTTTGCTTATCTTTTTGTACTGCATCATTTTCCCAAGAACCTTCCCAAAACTTATAGCAAAGCTCTAAAAATTCTTCAGCTTGTTCATAACGTAAGTCATGATCTTTTAGACCTTTTTGCCCAATCAAGCGCTCAGCACTGTCTAAATAACCTGTCACAATATTCCAGCCAATCCGACCTTGTGTGAGATGATCTAAACTCGCAAATCGCCGTGCGAATTGGTACGGTGTTTCATAACTAAGGTTTACGGTCACGCCAAAACCTAGGTTTTGGGTAACAGCTGCCATTGCAGAAATCAGGGTAGATGGGTCATGACTCGGCAGTTGAATGGACTCTTTTAAGGTTAAATCTATACCATTCTGATAAACATCATAAACACCGGTAATGTCTGCGATAAACAACCCATCAAATAAACCTTGCTCCAAGGTCTTAGCGAGATCAGTCCAGTAATTGAGCTCATTAAAACGATGAGATTCATCACGCGGATGGGTCCATAAGCCGTGATTGATATGGCCGACACTGTTCATGTCAAAAGCATTGAGTAAAATTTGTTTTTTAGGTGCTGTATGTTGAGATGTATGTGTCATTACAATGTCCCTCTGCGTGGTGGAAGGATGTTGTTTAATACATAGTTTCCAATAAAATAATATTTCCAGCGTGATGCATCATGCAGTGTATGTACCCGTACATTGCGCCAATGTCGATCTAAGCCATCGGCACGTTGACTACCGCGACTTCCGGCCAACTCGATCAATTTTGAAGACGCTTTTAATGCTGTTTCTGTACTGTGTGCACGGACTTTAGCTACATCTAGTGAGGCTTTGGCAATATTTTCAACTGTAGGTTGTGGTTTTGCTGCATCAATAGATTGAGCAGCTTGTTTTAATAAAACCTCACTTGCTCTTACATCAGCAGCAACACGACCTAATTCATAAATGGTCAGTGGATCTTGGTCTGCACGTTCTACATTGGCATCAATCCATGCGCGTGCTTGTTTAACCCGTTCTATTGTTTCTTCAAATGCTGCACGCGCAATGCCTGTTTCAATCGCAGCATGCATAATTTGTGCAAATGGCCCAACAAGGGTGGGTTCAGAAAATGCAGTGTCAAAACGAATGACATATTCAGATTCAACAAAAACTTGATTGAATTTAACGGTACCACTGCCTGTGGTTTTTTGTCCAAAGCCTGACCAATCATTGATACGTTGTAAGCCTTGTGCATCTGCAGAAATAAAAGCCAAATATTCACGTTCTTCAGCATCACGAACTAATGTTGGAATACGATGGGCAAATAGACTGCCCGTGCAATAGAACTTTTCCCCATTGACCACATAACCATGTTCAGTTTGACTAATCTGGGTATGCTTTTGTGCAGCAGTCTTGGTCTTAAATTCAGCGAGAGCATTGCCAAAACGTGCGCCTTGAAGTACTTCGCTATAGATTTTTTTCTTTTGCTGCTCGGTGCCTGTATTACGCAATACTTCTAGTGCATAAAAATGGTTTTGAGGGATTTGACCAAGAGAGCCATCTACGCCACTGAATAATGCAATTATTTTAGCAACAGTATGACTAGAGACCTCTGCACCACCATATTGCCGTGGTACTGTGATCGCCCATAACCCTGATTGACTAAAAGCTTCAACCTCATCAAATGGTAAAATTCTTTCAGCATCACGGAGTACCGCATTCTCTTTAAATTGCTGACTCAACTGTTGCGCGATTTCTAATGCTTCTTGATCATTTTGAATAATATGTGCTTGCGCAAAGGGATGATTGTGTACATCCAATGTTTTATTGATATCTTGATAAGTTGTCATATATATTTCCCTGATGAGTAACGAAGTTATTTAACTTTAAATCCACGCATGGCGTTGATTTTGCGTACCATTTAAGTAATAGTTTCCAATGGCATGAAGTTTCCAACGCACAGGGTCATGTAAGGTATGCACACGAGCATTACGCCAGTGTTGATCGAGATTATGAGTTTCTAGGCTTGAACGACTACCGCCCAATTCAAGTAATTTTTCAGAAATAAGTAGTGCTGCATCATTGGCATACACTTTTGCCTCAGCAACGATAATGGAGGCTTTACTGGCTTGTTCAGGACTGACGATATCTTGTGAATCTAATTGATCTAAATATTCTGCGGCTTCATCCAGTAATAAAATGGATGCATCGAGTAAGATATTGAGCTTACCGACTTCTTGTAGGGTATACGCTTCAAAACTGGCTTTATCCACATTGGCATCAATGATTGGACGCGCTTTATGGATTGCAGATAAAGTATCTGCAAACGCAGCTTCTGCAATGCCCACATCAATCGCAACCTGAATCAGTTGTGAGTACGCACCACGATATTTTGAAGCATCGGCAAGTGGTTTTTCATCCATAATAAGATCTGGGTGAACCACAACATTCTTTAAACGCACTGTGCCACTTGCCGTTGTACGTTGTCCAAAGCCATCCCAATCATCAACAATTTCAACACCGTCAGCTTTTGCATTAATAATCGTTAAAACAATATGACCATCTGGGTGAATTGCGCGTATCGCCAACCAATCGGCAAAATGTGAACCCGTTGAATAAAACTTCTCACCATTTAAAAGGTATTGATCATTGATCTGTTCTAAACGTGTTTCAATGGTGCGGGTATCTTTAGTATTGCGTTCTGGACCACCGTTAGAAAGACGTTTACCATTTAAAATTTCAGTATAAATAAACTGTTTTTGCTGTTCATTGGCAATGTGCTCAATGGCATTTAACAAACCAAATTGATTCTGAGGAATCTGGCCAACACTGGCATCTGCCTTAGATAAAATACGGAAAACATGCGCAAGGGTTTTATTTGAAACTTGAGCGCCACCATATTTTTTGGCAATACGAATTCCGCCTAATCCTTTAAGGCTTAATTCTTGTATGACATCAACAGGTAAAATTCGTTGTTGATCACGTATATTTCGTTCTACCAAAGCAAAATCAGCAACTTGGTAAGCCGCATTTATGGCTTGTTGATCGTTTTGGATCACAAAGGCTGAGGTAGAAGAATTCAAACTAGACATATTGGCACCTTTCAATAGATACCAAAACGCTAAGCAATATTACGGTAAAAATTAAACGAACTATTGTGCTTAACTTATCTAAAATTATTGTTAGGATAAAAATCGCAAAGTTTTTTAATATTGAGTATAAGTTAACATATTGAAATTTATAATTTAGTTTAAGTTATTCTAGTCTGATTTTTAGTTTGAGTCAGCTTTGTTATTCCTATTGCGAATAAAGAATAAAGAAACTGATATAACCATAGAATAAGCATTGGGTCATATGACGAGCGATTGAAGTAAAAAGTACATTGTAATTCAGGTGATGAATGTCTAAAGTACATAAGATCACTCAGGATTAATCTTAACTTTTAGATTTATCTAAGCTTTTAATTAAAAAAATAATTTGGAGACTACATGCGTACGTTGTACCAATTCCCACTCTCGCATTACTGTGAAAAAGCCCGTTGGTTGCTTGATCATAAAGAATTGGATTTTGTTGCGCAGAATTTAATCCCAGGTGTCCATCGTGCATTTGCACAACTTAAAACAGGGCAAAACAAGCTGCCTATTTTAAAAGATGGAGAACGTTTTATTGCGGGGTCGACTCAAATCGCATTGTATCTAGATGATGTTTATCCTGAACATCGACTGCTTCGTACCGATCACACGCTTCGTGAAAAAACCTTAGAAATTGATCTGATTGCCAATGAGTTAGGTATTCATGTACGCCGTTGGGGATTGGCACATGCTTTAGCAGAAGGCGATGAACCGCTAGAAATTATGATTGGTGAAAAAGGCTATTTACGTCAATTTGAAAAAATTTCAAAGCCTATTCTAAAAACTATGGTTTCAAAAAGTTATCAATTGGACAAAGAGAAAGTCGAAGAATCTAAATACAATTTAGAGCTGACTATCGACAGTTTAAATAAGATCTTGATTGATAACGGTTGCCGCTATTTTGTGGGTGATCGCCTTGGTTTGGCAGATATTTCAGTATGTTCAATTCTTGCGCCTTTATTAGAATTACCTGCGACACCGTGGGAAAAGGAATATGCAGAAAATATTTCTCAAGAGTTTACCGAATTTAGCCAACATTTGTTAGAACTTCCTTTAGGGCAATACGTGAAAAGAATTTACGCAACTGAGCGCAATGCACGTGTAGATTGGCGAGGAATGTAAAATTTCAAAGCAAGAAACTCTCCAATTTACTGAAAAATTAAGTATCATAGTGTGGAATTGGAGATTTTTTAATGCAGAAGTTCGTAATTTTAGGTGCGATAAGCACTGTTTTATTGATGGTGGGTTGTACTGAGAAAAAGCCTGCAACTCCTGAAGAAATTTGGAAAGGTTACTGTACCAGTATTGGTAATGCTGCACGCTCTATTACTCTAGATCGTCAAAATGGGATTACCAAGAAAGAAGCAATTGAGTATGCAAATAAAGTCACTGATCCAACGACTAAAGGCTTTGTACTTGAGTATTTAGAAAAAGTCTATGCATTATCAGATGCAGAGCTAAAAGCGGATAAAGATGCAGTTCAAGCAAAGTTTAAGAACGAAGCATTTGAACAGTGTTTAAATACACCGCATGATCCCAAAAAAATGCCAGATTATAAACCGTTCTAAGGAGCGGTTTTTTATGGCTTAAAGTACCAAAATAGGCAATATGCTTGGTTAGCAGACAATGAAAGAATAGAATTTGTGTAAATTAGAAATGCGAATCGTGAATGGTCAATACATTCACACTTTTGAGTGTCCATCCCTTTAAATCATTTATATGTGTTTTTTGCATAAAGATTACCATGACGTGTTTTTTATGTTGGGTTATCGAGAATCTCTAAGTAATCGACAAGCCTCGTCACAAAAAATGATTAGCATATAAATTGAAAAGCATATATACAATATAGAAATAGAAAACAAAAAGTAGCATAGGAGTGAGACAATGGAAGTAGTTGCTTATTTACATAATGCAGATTTGCTCTTAGAAGATGACAATGGTGTCGCTGTGATTAGCGGAAGTCATTATGTGCTGAGTTTAGGTGATCAAGTTTTTTTCCAAGAAGTCATTGACGAACGAGCGAAGTTATACCAAGTAAAAATTTCATTTGCGTGTACTGAACATTCAATGTTTCATGAAGATGAAGTGCAAATGAAATTTGAAGGTTGTCGTACAGAATTTCAAAAGTATGTAGACAGTACAACAGTCCACTAAGGTGGAATGTACTTTGCTCTAAAAAAAAGGCAACATATGTTGCTTTTTTTATGGCTAAAACAGTCTAAAAGCCATGTAGGCATAACTTCTTTCGGATTAAAGAGAAGTTCATGTTTTACAAAGATAAGGGTCTGCTGGCATTTCATAAATGGTTTGAGTTGTAGGCTAAAATTGAGCAGGCAAGGTATGAAACGAAGAGAATAGCGAGATTATTTTTGAGTTTCATAACGCAGACTGAGATAATTTTAGCCACAACCCTGAGCAAGAACAAAGCACTGCTTTGTTTGCAGCGCAAGGCGCAGCGGGGGGACTAGAGTGTTTTTTGCTGCTACATCGTTACTAACTATTCATTTAGAATGACTAAATTTCATATTTCATGCCTTGTATCATCTAAAAAACACCCGTAGTCGCAAACATAGACAAATTGTCAACAGACCCTGTATTTTTAGGGATTTTTCGATTTAATTTGAGAAATAATTTACATAAACGTCTGATGAAAGCGTACTGTGTAGATCTGTAGTTAAATGAAGCGAAAAGTGATGAGTATTTATTTATAAAATAATGGTCATCACGAATTAATACGCTCATTGCATTAACTTTTGGCTTGATTTTTAGTAAAATTTGACAGTCCATATTGCCTGTGAAGCTTTAATAAGCAGGAATTCACAGGTAAATTTTTAAAAAGAGGAATTACACCGTGCTAGAAGCTTACCGCCAACACGTTGCAGAACGTGCCGCACTCGGAGTCCCACCGAAGCCACTTGACGATGCTCAAACTGCTGACTTGGTTGAATTACTAAAAAATCCACCAGCGGGTGAAGAAGCATTTTTAGTAGATTTGCTTGAAAACCGTGTTCCAGCAGGTGTTGACCAAGCTGCATATGTAAAAGCTGCTTTCTTGACTGCTGTTGCTAAAGGTGAAGCGACTTCTCCATTGGTTTCTAAAGAGCGTGCGGTTTACTTATTAGGTACTATGCTTGGTGGTTATAACGTAGCACCTTTGGTTGAATTACTTGATGATGCTGCACTTTCAAGCTTAGCTGCTGAAGCATTGAAAAAAACGCTTCTTGTATTTGATGCGTTCCATGACGTTGCTGAAAAAGCCAAAGCGGGTAATGCAAATGCACAAGCCGTTATGCAATCTTGGGCTGATGCTGAATGGTTTACTAGCCGTAAAGACGTTCCAGAAGAAATCAAACTTACTGTTTTCAAAGTAACTGGCGAAACAAATACTGATGATTTGTCTCCTGCACAAGATGCTTGGAGCCGTCCAGATATCCCATTGCATGCAAACGCAATGCTTAAAAACGTACGTGATGGTATCAACCCAGAAGTTCCTGGTGAAGTTGGTCCATTAAACCAAATCAAAGAACTCATCGCAAAAGGCAACCAAGTTGCTTATGTTGGTGACGTTGTTGGTACCGGTTCTTCTCGTAAATCAGCGACTAACTCAGTGCTTTGGTTCTTTGGTGATGACATTGCTCACATCCCGAACAAAAAAGACGGTGGTTACTGCTTAGGTTCTAAAATCGCTCCAATTTTCTTCAACACAATGGAAGATGCTGGTGCGTTACCTGTTGAAATTGATGTTGCTAACATGAACATGGGCGATGAAATCGTTCTTAAAATTGATCATGCTGCAGCAAAAGTAACTGCATTTAAAGCAGGCGAGCAAATCGCTGAATCTGAGTTGAAGACGCCTGTTCTTCTTGACGAAGTTCGTGCGGGTGGTCGTATCAACTTAATCGTTGGTCGTGGTTTGACAACTAAAGCGCGTGAAGCTTTAGGTCTGCCAGCATCTACTTTATTCCGTGTTCCAGTTCAACCTGAAAACACTGGTAAAGGCTTTACTCAAGCTCAAAAAATGGTTGGCCGTGCTTGTGGTCTTCCAGAAGGTCAAGGCGTTCGTCCAGGTACTTACTGTGAACCGAAAATGACGACTGTTGGTTCGCAAGATACGACTGGTCCGATGACACGTGATGAATTGAAAGACTTAGCTTGCTTAGGTTTCTCTGCTGATCTTGTGATGCAATCTTTCTGTCACACAGCTGCATATCCAAAACCAGTTGACGTTCAAATGCAACATACGCTTCCTGATTTCATCATGAACCGTGGTGGTGTTTCATTACGTCCAGGTGACGGTATTATTCACTCTTGGTTAAACCGTATGCTTCTTCCAGATACAGTTGGTACTGGTGGTGACTCACATACACGTTTCCCAATCGGTATTTCATTCCCAGCGGGTTCTGGTCTAGTCGCGTTTGCTGCTGCAACTGGTGTTATGCCATTAGATATGCCTGAGTCTGTACTTGTTAAGTTCAAAGGTAAAATGCAACCTGGTATCACGCTACGTGACCTTGTACATGCAATTCCTTACTACGCGATTCAAGCGGGTGACTTAACTGTAGAGAAAAAAGGTAAGAAAAACATTTTCTCTGGTCGTATCTTAGAAATCGACTTAACAGAAATGGAAACTGACCTAACTGTAGAGCAAGCATTCGAACTTTCTGATGCTTCTGCTGAACGTTCTGCTGCTGGTTGTTCAATCACACTTTCTGAAACGAAAGTTGCTGAATACCTGAACTCTAACATCACCATGTTGAAGTGGATGATTTCTCAAGGTTATGGCGATGCACGTACTATGGCTCGCCGTGTTGAGAACATGGAAAAATGGTTAGCGAATCCATCACTTCTTAAAGCTGATGCTGATGCTGAATACACTAAAGTGTATGAAATTGATCTTGCTGACATTAAAGAACCAGTTCTTTGCTGCCCGAACGATCCAGATGACGCTAAACTTCTTTCTGATGTTCAAGGCGTTAAGATTGATGAAGTATTCGTTGGTTCTTGTATGACGAACATTGGTCACTTCCGTGCAGCTGGTAAATTACTTGATAAAGTACCAGGTGGTTCATTGTCTACTCGTTTATGGTTGGCTCCACCAACACGTATGGACGAGCATCAATTGATGGAAGAAGGTTTCTATAACATTTATGGTAAAGCTGGCGCGCGTACTGAAATGCCAGGTTGTTCATTATGTATGGGTAACCAAGCACGTGTAGCTCCGAACACAACTTGTGTATCGACTTCTACGCGTAACTTCCCGAACCGTTTAGGTCAAGGCGCAAATGTATACTTAGCTTCTGCTGAGCTTGCATCTGTTGCTGCGGTACTTGGCAAATTACCTTCTCCAGAAGAGTATCAACAATATGCTGCTCAAATCGACAGCATGTCTGCTGACATCTATCAATACTTGAACTTCGACAAGATGGGCGAGTATACAGATGCTGCTAAAGACATCGATACTAAGAAAATTGCTGCTGCTCAATTAAGCTAATTTATTGAAAAATAGATTAAATTGAGTTAAAACTAAGGGCTGATTATTCAGCCCTTAGTTTTATTTATACCAACTAGGTGGTATTAAAGGGTTTTCTGAATCAAAATTTTCAACTATATGAAAATTTTTGTATTTTATGGCATATTCCTTTGGGATGTGTTCAATTAGAATAATTTGAAATTCATGTTTTAGTCTTCTATTTATTACATCTATGAATACATTCAATAGATTCAATGCTGAATAAACTTTATTTTCATCAGAATTATTCTCAATTAGAAACTTATCTTCTTCGATAGCATTTTTATCGGTTCCATAATATGGGCGGCTAAGTTGATCAATTAATAAGAAACCAGGAACGTAGGGTGATTTTTTTAAAATAATAACATAGTGTAAAGTCAAAAAATGAAGGAGGTGTAAAAACATATGATTTGAACTACTTCCAACATTTTCTGTGATTGAAGAAGCAGGCATTTTTAGTTGAGTTATTTTTTCTTGATAATTAAAATAAAAATTCCAATCACTATAGTTATCTAATGAATCTTTTATATAAGATTTCATCTTATTACCAATTTCATCAATTAAATTTCTTATATGGTATCTTTCATTTTCAACATCTAAGATATCAATGCCATCTAGTTGATTTTGTAGATTGTTAACTAATGATTTATTATATGTTTCATTATTTTCGACGTCTGTAAACAATTCATTTTTTGCATTAATTCTCCCTACTGAAGTAATAAGTTGATCGAAATCTTTTAATGCCTTTATTTCATATGGGTAGTTCTCAATTTGCTTTTTTAGTTTTATTTCATCATCTTTTAATTTTATTAAGTTGTTTTTAATTTCTAGCTCTAGTGGTTGTTTATCTACTATAAGTAGTTTTATTGACAATAATTCTTTTTTTAATTTTTCCATAATTGGTAGGAAATCTTCACTAATAATGGTTTCATCATTTGAAAAAATTAAATCAATAGGAAGTAGGCTGTCAAGATTTTTTGCTAAGCTATCTTTATACTTTGAGTAATCTACTTTTAGCCTATTTAACCGTTTAATCTTGATTTGAACAGAATATAGTTTCATTAAGTTATCTGAGAAATTAGAATAATCTTTATTATCTTCTTCTGAAAATATCTTAGTGTATTCAAATTTTTCATTTATATTTTTTAAGTTAATACCTAAAGATAAGCTTTCTTTAAGAACATTATTTCTTTCTAAATCAAAAAAAGAGGATTTGTTTTTTATAATTTCTCCTTTTTGTAACTCTTTAGAAATTTTCTTTTGAAGACTATCTTTAAACTCTCTTTTTAAAATATTTTCTACATTATCAATTTGCAAAGCTAGATCGAATATTCTTGGTAACGCTTCACGATATCTTTCTTGATTTTGCTTGTCAAAAAACTGATTGGTATTTGTAATAATATCCTCAGAAATTGTATTGAAAAGCATAAAATATCTAAATGAAATTTTTGAATCTTTTTTTAGATAATTTCCACCATGACTTAGCGTTGTATCATTGTTGATACTAAACTCTGAATCAATAATTTTTTTCAAATCTGAAATATCAATATTTGCATTAGGGATCGTTGGATTTAAGTTTAAATTGGAAAAATAGAAATCTTTAGAAACTATTTCACCATTAGGAGATTTTCTGGCAATAATAAATTCTTTATTATTAATGTAAAATTTTATACCATACCAAGCAATATTTTCATTAATAATGCTGTGTGTGATTTTATGGTTTGATGCAAGAAAACAGTAATCTATAATTTTCATTATAGAAGTTTTACCCATGCCACTTTTTCCGCTAATCATATTAATTTTATTTCTTTTGAAATAAATTCTTCTGACTTTATTTTTATTAGACCATAAAATTATTTCATCTATTCCGAATTTCATAATGTAACCCTTAAATTTAAGTAAAGCTCTTCTAGAGGTTGATCTAATAAATAAATTATTTTATCACTAGCTTTCTCAACAAGTGAAAGCCTTTTTCCGTATTGTTTGGTAATCTTTAATTCTGAATTACAAATTAAATTTTTCTGAAATAAAATTTTTTTAGTTGATAGTAAAAATTGAATTGAATTTAAGCTTATAGGTAAGCTATTGATAAAACGTTCGTTATAATTTATAAAATATAAAGGGTGTGTTGAGATAAGTGAATTTAATCTTCTTGGTTTTGTACTTTTCTTTGCTAAAAAAATTAAAGTTTCATCATGCATAATTAATGGATAAATTAATAATGCTTTTGATAATTCAATACTTTTTTTCTTTGATATAATAAGGTGTAAACTCGAAGTGCACATGGCAATATTATTGTAACTTTCAATCTTCATTTTTATCCCAATTTTTATGCCAGCCTATTTGATTTGTATCTGATAAAAAGTATAATTCACCATTACTTAGATCATAACCAAGCTCATTTCCAATAATAGTAAATTTTTTTGTTAGTAAATCTGAATATATTTTTATAGCGGTTTGAACTATTTCATCATTATCTTGACATCTATTAAATACAAATCTAAAATTATTTTTAATTAATAGAAGTGTATCCTCATGAAAGTATTCAATTTCATCTATTACTATGTCACCCGATTGATGCCAATGCATTAGAGAAAACTCTAATCTCAGTTTATAAGTTGTCAAGTCAATTGCATAATCGTAATCTTCTGGTTGAATGGCTCCAATTTCTAATAATCTTAGAATAAATTTTTGGGAAAATAAATCTTTGGGAATATCAAAATTATATGGGATTTTTTGTAGCTTATTTCTGGCTGTGTTGAAAATATTTCGATACTTGTTATGGAATTCTTCAAATTTTATCTCATATTTATTTCCTGATTTTAATTCAATATAGTTGTCTAATTTTATAACTCCAATCAGCCGGACAAGTATGTCATTAATTTTTTCATCATCCACCATTTTTGATCTAATATTATTTTTTATCTTAATTATTATATTATCAAAACTTAAAATAATGGAAATTTTAGATAAGAAATTTTCTAAACAATCTATATCTAAATTTATTAAATTATCAATATATGTTAAAATATTCTTATCTGATGTTGATGACTTAACATTAACTAAATAATTATAAAAATCTTCAAATTTAATGCGCTTATTATGAAATTTATAAAGTATATTGATAAATTCATTGGAGTCGCTTAGTGATTTGTTGGTAACTAATAGGAACTCATGCTGATTTATAAATTCAAGTTGTTGCTCTATTTTTGCTCTACCATCATTCTTATCAATAATTACTTTACACCAATTAGATAAGGTTTTCCAAAGATCAGTATCTAATTCTGTTAAATTTTTGATACTGCCATCGGCATTTTTTTGTATGGAGTGTTTAAGTTGATAAAGTAATGTTGAACCATCTTTATTTGTTACATGTACATCATCTTTTACTTCTAAACCTATAGTTTCACCTGTCTTTAACTCTAGCAATTTACAGAGAAAGAAAAAAAATTGATAATCAAAACCTAGAATGGTGCTATCGGCACTTGTAGATTCCGTAAAATTTTTTGAATTTAACATTATCAATGATAATTTGTTGTTGATTTTATTTATCTTATTGAATTATTGCCTTAAATTCAAATTTTATAAACACAAATAGGAAAATTTATCTCAAAATCTTTTATTCAGGAGAATGTTGTAAAGACAACTCAGTGATTTTTTAAGAAATTCTCTATAGAAGAGAAATAATCTACACTAGCGACAGTAGGAGTATTCACCGACTTACAATTTGCAACCATGTAAAAATGTGGAGAATTTAGGGAATAACTTTTAATTTTTTTTTACTTTGCTATAAATAAGATGTTTAAATATATAGATTTTTTATAACATCAGCCATCATATTTTTAAAATCTAAAATAACGACATAATGATTGATACTCGATGGATCAAAATCAGTGTTCACAGAATCAAATAATGTATTTGTTAATGGAGTAATATTTAAATCATCGATAAGACAAGAGGAGTCTAAATTAAAATACTCAATATAATAATTAACTTTTATTTTTGCATATTCTGAGTATTTAAAACCAGATAAAATGAGTTGTTGATCATCATTGCTTAGATTTTTTGAACATATGGTAAATAATAATGCCATACAGAAGTAGTCAAACTCATCTTTATTAACCACTAAAATATTTAAATCCATAAAATAGTTTTTAAGCATACTTTGAATCAAGGCAAATGAACTTGCTAAATCCGCAGATAAATTTTGAATAATATTAGAATACGTCATCATTTTTTTAAGTTTTAGTGAATCAATGTGTATTGTATTGCAAAACTATTGTTTTGTAAAACAATACTTATGGTGCAGAATATATTGCATTGCAATACGTCTAAGATACTTTGTTAAGCTAATATCAAAGAATGAATATAGGTCATGCAATACGTTATTTGAGAAAACGGAAAGGCTGGACTCAGCAGCAATTAGCCGATTTTTCCAATACTTCAAAAAGTAATATTTCCAATCTTGAGAATGGCAATCAAGGGTACAGTCCTGCAATACTCCAGTACCTTGCTGAGGCTTTTAATTGCACTGTAGCACAATTGTTTTTATTGGCAGAAAGCTTAGATGATGATGAAAACATTGCTGAGAACTGGGATCAGATGCCCATAGATGCACTATTTATACAACTCCCAAAAGATATTCAAGATAATTTAAAACAGCTTATATATAGCTTGATTAAAAATAAGTCCTAATTCTATATCTCATATTTATTAATCTTCTACGATTGATCTTCATTTTCTATTTATCTCATTATGCATAATGATTTTAAACAATTTAATCTAACTTGATATAATTAAAATGAACCCGTATGTGTCTTTGAAATTTATCACTTTTATATTCTAACTGTGTTTTAAAATAATAATACTCATTTAACTTATAGATAAAATGATCAGACAATAAAAAGCCCCTTATTCAGGGGCTAGTCGTATAGATCACTCTATACTTATATAAGGCTCATCTCATACTGGTCGTATTAAAACACAAAATGAGATATTCAGCCATAAAAAAGATGAGCCGTAGCTCATCTTTTTTACACAAGAAAATTAATGTGCATTTGCTACAGCAGGTGCAGCAGCGGCTGTCGCATCATTTGCAGCTTTACGAGTAGGTGTGTAGTTTAAACCTAAAGTTGAGCTGGTATATGTACGCACTTGATCAAGCAGAGCAGGGTTGGTATTTAAATCCTGTTGATAAGACTTCACAATCTCATGCAATTTTAGATTCCATTTACCTTTCACTTGCTCAGGGAACGCTTTTTCCATCAAGCTCAACATAATGTATGGAGAGGTTGATGCACCAGGAGAAGCACCAAGAAGACCTGTGATTGAACCATCTTTAGAGGTGAAAATCTCAGTACCGAATTGAAGTGTTGCAGGTTTACCCGGTGCTTTTTTGATGATTTGAACACGTTGGCCAGCTTGGCTTAAAGTCCAGTCTTCAATTTTTGCATCTGGATAATACTTTTTCAATTCATTGAACTGATCTTGCTTAGACATCGCCACTTGGCTGACTAAATATTTCACCAAGTCCAGATTTTCCATTCCAATGGTTGCCATCGGAATCACATTGTTTTTGTTGGTCGCATCAATCAAATCAAACTGAGAACCATTTTTTAGGAACTTGTTTGAATAGGTTGCGAATGGACCAAACAATACATACTTTTTACCATCAACGTAACGAGTATCAATGTGTGGTACAGACATTGGAGGTGCACCTAATTCAGGCTTACCATAGACTTTTGCAGTATGTTGTGATGTAACAGCCGGATTGTCTGTCATCAAGAAAATACCACCGATCGGGAAGCCAGCATATTGCTTAGTTTCTTCCAGACCTGTCATTTGTAATAATCTAATTGCAGCACCGCCCGCACCAATAAACACATGGCGAGTTTTAACATGACTGGTTGTATTGGATTTTAGATTTTTAAACGATACAGTCCAAGTTTTGTCTGCATTTTGACTAATACCTGTTACTTCAGATGAAGTTTCAAGTTTGAATTTAGGCTGTTTTTTCAAATGATCAATTAATTGAGTCGTAATTGAACCATAATTTACATCAGAACCTACGTCCATACGTGTTGCAGCAACTTTTTGGTTTGCATCACGGCCCTGCATAACTAAAGGCGCCCATTGCTTAATTTCAGCAGGATTTTCAGTATATTTTAATCCTTCGAACATTGGGCTTTGGCTCATCGCTTCATAACGTTTTTTCATGTAGTTCACGCTATCGCCCCAAACAAAGGCAATATGTGGTACAGGATTAATAAAGCTGTTTGGTTGACCCAGCACGCCATTTTTGACTTGATAAGCCCAGAATTGTTTACTTACTTCAAACTGTGAAGCAGTATCAATGGCTTTTTTAATATCAACTTTACCGTCTTTCTCAGGGGTATAGTTCATTTCCATAAAGCCAGAGTGTCCCGTTCCTGCGTTGTTGAATCCCGCAGAACTTTCCTGACCTACTTGATCCAAACGCTCATACATATTGATAGTCCAGTCTGGTTCAACTTCATTGAGGTAAGTCCCCAAGGTTGCACTCATAATACCGCCACCAACAAGTACCACATCTACAACTGGTTCATCTGCTGTTGTGTTGACTTTTTTAGAAGCAATTGGTCTAAATAAAAAGATCAATCCAATAACAAATATAACCCCGATGACAATCAGTAGGTATTTAAAAAATCTCTTCATATATTTCCTGTTTCATCAAGTTTTAATAATATTGTAATGTAGAAAAGTTACATAAATCTTAGTTTGTGTAATGATTTTTTTCGTAAATGATTTAAATATATGAAATAATTTGTTTTTAAATTTGTAAAGATGTGTACGAAAAACAACCAGATTAAAATTTGATTAGTATATTTGTGTAATAAATATTCAAAAAAGTCTTAGACTAAAGTACTATTTTTTGTAGGTGTTAAGCTTTTTGTATCTTTAAATTGGCTGAAAAATATGCTAAAAACAAGAGTTTTCAGTCTAAATATGAAAACTCTTCTCAGTTTTTTTGCTCATTCAATCATCATTAGGTCTGATTTATTTTCAAGCTTTAAAGGACGTAAAGCAAAAATAGAGCGGGTATGACGAATACCTTTCATTGAATATAAGTTTTTACGTAAAAAGCGTTCATAATGTTCAGCATTTTTCACCGCAACTTTGACCAAATAATCATAATCACCTGTTACCAAATGCGCTTCTATAACTTCAGGCATTTGACTAAGCGCATCACTAAATTGTTCTAAGATCTCGTCGTCATGACGTTCTAAAGTGATCTCAATAAAAAATAGCTCATTAATCCCGATGGCTTTGGCATTAATGGTTGCAGTATAGCCTTCAATGACATTTAAAGATTCTAGACGTTTAACGCGTGTCCAACATGGTGAAGAGGAGAGTCCAACCAGATCAGAAAGCTGAGCGACTGTTAAACGTCCATCTTTTCGAAGTGCCGATAAAATTTTGCGATCAATCCTATCTAAAGTGTACTGACTTTCATTCATGAGCTTTACCACAGAAAATATTTTCGATAATAATGAAATATGTGAAAAATCATTCCGAAAATACTGGAGATTTATATTAAATACGGGAAACATTCTATTCAGTAGAACGTTAGAATAAACTTATCAAATCAAAGACATTTGGGAGACTGGCTTTGATTTAGCGGATAGTATCTTTAGAGGAAAGGGTGCCTTTAACGATACTGTCCGCGACCTTATTCTACGCTTTAAAAAATTTATAAAAATAGCTTTAAAACGATAAAATTCAACCGCGCCTTCACAAAATGCATATGATTCAATAAGACATTGTAATCTTATTTATTCTATAACAAAAAATTATGCAATGAATAAGATATATTTATACTTTGAGTTCGAGGCTTTAACATTCAAAATAGTCAACAAAATTGTAATCTCAAGTAGCTGAAGATGTGCAATTAAATCGAGAAGTATTAAGATGCTTTATTTTTAAAATAAAGAATAATGCATGCGATTCACAGCTTGGTACACACTTCGAAAATTTGTATATGACAATTTGCATAATGAAGATTATGAAACATGGTTTAGTCGTGCGATCAATTTTTCTTTGATTTTTCTAATTATTGGTAATGTTGTTGCGGTACTTTTAGAATCAATCAATGATGTCTATAAAGCCTATCAACTTTATTTCGATGCTTTTGAAGATTTTTCAATCATTGTATTTACAGCTGAATATATTTTACGTTTTTGGAGTGTTGTAGAAAAAGAACCGTTTGATTCTGAGTGGAGAGTACGCTGGAAATATGTGACCAGTGGTGCTGCGATTATCGATTTACTGGCGATTTTACCTGCATATATCAACTTCTTTGTACATATTGATTTGAGATTTTTGCGGATTTTACGCTTATTACGTTTATTGAAACTTACCCGATATTTCATTTCACTACAGATTTTACTGCGTGTTATAGAACGTGAAAAAGGTTCATTTCAAGCAGTAATTTTTATTTTGGTCATTATGATCGTAATGGCAGCAGCAGGTATCTATGTCGTGGAAGGTCGAGCGCAACCTGATGTCTTTAGCTCAATCCCTGCATCTATGTGGTGGGCCGTGGTGACATTAACCACTGTTGGTTATGGTGATGTAACACCGATTACACCCCTTGGACGTTTTCTTGGTGCATTGATTACCATACTTGGCGTCGGATTAGCCGCTTTACCTGCAGGTATTTTGGCAAATGGTTTAGCCAATGAATTAGAGTTAAGAAAACAACAACTGGAGTTGAAGTTTCGAGATCTGTTAGAAAGTTGCGAAATTGATATTATTCATGATGAAGACAAAATTGATGAGATTCGTAGAGATGTTGGCTTATCCGCTGAGCAGACGCGAGATATTGTTTTACAACTGATTCGTGAACGTAAAGAGCAGGAATTGGAAAGAGAAAAAAACAAGTATTGTTTCTGTCCAAATTGCGGATATAAGTTACCTGAGTGAGTATGATTAAAAAGGGATTTATACAATAAAAAATAAATGAAAAATTGAAGTGTAACGATTAAAAATAACTTTTTCTAAAGTTACACTTCAGATACAATGTAAAAGATCAGGCAATTACAACTGAACAAAAGAATGGATTGTCGACATAACGCATTGGATTGTAATTAAGTATGAAAATTAAAAGTTTATCAAAAATTGTTTTATTTGCTGTAATTTCTCTAAATACAGGCTGCGCTGCTGTCATGGCAACAAAGCAACCAACAAAAAAAGATTTATCAATATTTAATAAAGGCGTAGATCGTAGTTTAATTATTGCTGAAATTGGGGCACCTATTACATCTGAATTTAAAAATGGTAAACGTTATGAAATTTACACATTTATGCAGGGATATTCAAAGGCTAATAAAATAAGCCGTGCGGTTTGGCACGGTGCGGCAGATGTCTTCACTTTAGGACTTTGGGAAATTATTGGCACACCAACAGAATCAGCTTTTAATGGGAAAAAAACTTCTTATGAAATGGTTTTTGATGCTGATGATCGTTTAGAAAGCTCTAAATTATTGACAATGTCAGAGTATAAAAATGATTCAAATTCTACAGCTGAAATAGAAGTTAAAAAATAGATGAATACTTTATGAGAATAGAAACAAGGAAGCACATCGCTTCCTTATTTTATTTTAATGTACCTTTATCAATGTTTAATTAGGTCATCATCTGTATAGCTCTATCGATTCTTACATTGGCTAAGACGAATCAATCCTTGCTTTAAAAGCTTCACAATAAAAGTGATAATTTCAATCTGCTTAGTGATGAAAATTCTTCTAAATATTTTGACCAATGAATAGACTAATAATAGTTTTACATATTTTTTAATGAATTATTGAGTAAATTTAAGTATTAATAACGCCATAAAAGTTTTGAATGGTTAACAATGAACATTAATGTTGATATTTTTGGCACGATTGCAATTGCTGTAGCCGTTCTTTTTATTGGTTATTTTCTTGTAAATAAGATCAGTATATTAAAGCAATATAATATTCCTGAACCTGTCGTAGGTGGGTTAATTGCTGCTGCTGTAACATTTGTACTGTTTAAGCAATTTAATTTAACCGTAAATTTTAATGCCAATATTCAACAAAGTTTTATGTTGATGTTTTTTACTTCTGTTGGACTGAGTGCAAGTCTGGTTAAATTAAAAGAAGGAGGTAAATCGCTGCTTCTTTTTATGGTTTGCGTGGTGATTTATGTGTTATTGCAAAATGCTGTTGGTATAAGTTTGGCAACTGTATTGGATTTAAATCCTTTGATTGGCTTGATTGCAGGATCCGTCACTTTAACTGGTGGACATGGTACAGCTGGAGCATGGGGCAGTATTTTTGAAGAAAATTATGGTATCAAAGGTGCGGTTGTCTTAGGAATGGCGAGTGCGACATTTGGTCTGGTCATTGGTGGAATGATGGGTGGTCCAGTTGCAAAGTTTCTGATTCGTCGCTATCAATTGGCTGAAGAAATTGCGCCATCAGCAACGCGTATGCAAGCTCCCCCATCGGCTGAAACAGCGCCATTTGAATATCCAGAAAAAACCCGTTTAATCACCGCTGATGATGCAGTTAAAACCATAGGAATGTTTGCACTGTGTATTGTATTTGCTAACTTTATGACAGGTGTTGCCAAAGGGCAATGGTTTGAGCTACCGACCTTTGTATGGGCATTGGGATGTGGAGTATTTTTACGTAATACGTTGGAATATGTATTTAAAATTGAACTGTTTGACCGTTGTATTGATGTGTTTGGTAATGCGTCGCTGGCATTATTTTTAGCTATTGCCTTGATGTCTTTACAATTATGGCTACTTGCTGATTTAGCAGGTCCTTTGGTGATTATTCTGATTGTTCAGACTATTTTTCTTGCTTTATATCTGTTTTTTGTTACTTTCCGTGTTATGGGTAAAAACTATGATGCAGCAGTATTGTGTGCAGGTCAGTGTGGGGTGAATTTAGGCGCAACACCAACTGCCATTGCCAATATTCAAGCAGTGACGAATACTTATGGGCCATCGCATAAAGCTTTTTTAATTATCCCTCTAACAGGTGCATTTTTTGTTGATATTGTGAATGCTATAGTCATTCAAACCATCACAAAGTTTTTTTAAATGTTCTTTTACAAAAAGTGATGCGATCACTTAAGGATTTGAAAACAGCCATAAAAGTGGCTGTTTTTCGTATTTAAATTAGTTTTATCATTACTCATTACTCATTACTCATTACTCATTACTCATTACTCATTACTCATTACTCATTACTCATTACTCATTACTCATTACTCATTACTCATTTGAATATGAAACAGTTTTATAAGATCTATATTGGGGTGGTAAATCTTGATTTAGACTAAGATTTTCTATTTAAGACTTTAAACTTTCAAAAATGATTAGATGAGTGATTGAATGTTTGAGTTAAATTAAAGCTTAAAAGATGTAATGGATTGAATTTTACTCAAAAATTTAATGAACACAGTAATATACTTTAAATATGAATCATCATAATATGTATGTCATAAACTCTGTGCTTGATAATAATTTACTTATTCAGGCTTTGAAATGAAGCTAGCGCTAGTAGGCACTCATACTTATTTCATCAATGTAGAGTTTGACCTTATATACTTAAATTGGATCACCCTCGTCTAGGATGATGTATGTCTAAAACGAAACAACCAACCTCAAAACAATTACTGTCAGTGATTCAGACGCAGACAGCAATTGCAAAATTAGGCTTAGATATCAATGCTGTCATGACTTTAGTGGCAGAGCAAGTTCAATTGATTACCCATGCAAAAGGTGCAATTGTAGAGCTCGCTGAAGAAGGTGATATGGTTTATCGTGCCGTTTCAAATGGCGCTAATCAATTTCTAGGCCTACGATTAAAGATGGGCTCTAGCCTTTCAGGGCTCTGTATCGCGCAGAATACGACTTTGTATTGTAAAGATAGTGAAACTGATGCGCGTGTAGATCGTGAAGCATGTAGACGGGTTGGGCTGCGTTCTATGGCTGTTGTACCACTAATTCATTGTGATGAACCGATTGGTGTATTAAAAATTTATTCAGAACGCGTAAATGCTTTTAAAGAAAGTGATATAAATTTACTTACTCTCATGTCTGAACTGATTGCTGCTGCAATGTATCATGCTAGTAAGTTTGGTGCCCAAGAACTCTATAAACTTGCCACACAGGATCAGTTAACAGGACTTGCCAATCGTGCTTTGTTTCTTGATTGTCTAAGACAAGGTGTTGAAAAAGCGAAACGTACACAAAAACTACTTGGGATTTTGATCATTGATATGGATGGCTTGAAACCAATCAATGATCAATATGGACACCGTTTAGGTGATGAGGCATTAAAGGAAATTGGTAAACGTATTGTCAATACTACGCGACACGATGATTTGGTTGCACGTTTGGGGGGCGATGAGTTTGCAGTGATTTTAAGCAGTCTTGGCGATCAACAGTTGGCAAAAAAAGTCATGAATCGTATTGTTGAAGCATGTGGATTACCATTTGTATTTGAAAACGTCAAATTGACTATGGGTGCAAGTGTAGGTCTGGCTTTATTTCCTGAAGATGGCATTGAACTCAATAAGTTGATTGAATTTGCAGACCTTAAAATGTATGAACATAAACGTTCTAGAAAAATCATCAACCTAAACACTTGAGATTTAAAATCTTTAATTTGAAATAAATTTTAGTATAGTTTAGGTTTGTTCAATATCATTTATGTGGATCATATGCATTGAGAGTATCTGCCAATCGTTATGTATAAGCATTTATCAATTTTATGAGTTGAATGTAGCTCTACTTAACCTGATAGTTTTAAGCAAATCTCGAAACTATCAGATCAGGGTTAAGAGAGTATATTTTAAAATACTTTAAGTTTTTCCAATCAGTAAAGATAGAATTCCTGCAGCAATCAAGGGACCCACAGGTACACCTCTGAGCAGAGCAACTCCAGCGACAGTTCCAATCAATAAACCTGCAACGACATTGGGTTGGCTGGTCATTAAGGAAACTCCACGGCCACCTAACCATGCAACTAATAAACCAATCGCAATAGCTGTTAATGATTTCCAGTGCATAAATGATTTTAAAATGACATCACCAGGGATTTTGCCACTGGCAATTGGAGTAAGCACACCAATAGTTAAAATAATAACGCCTACTTCTAAACCGTGGGTCTGTAATAATGGGAAAAATTCACTTAACGGTGTGATTCTAAAGACGATCAAAATCCCAGCTGCAATGGTGACCGCAGTATTGTGACTGAAAATGCCGCAGACCAATAAAACAAGAAGCACAATTAAATTTAGGTCTAGACTAGAAAAACTCATCAATATTCATCATTAAAAATTAATATATCGCCCCATTATACTGAAAAGCAGCATGTGAATTTGTCTTGTCAGGCGATGAGTTACATTTAAATTCAGCTGAATGCGGATTTAATGGACAATAAATTTTTGAGTTTCAGCACCCAATAAATTCCATTCATACTCAAAGTCTTGTGCTAGTTTAGACAGATTTGTTGATTTAAGCTGTTGTATTAAAATGTTTTGTGCCTCTTTCATGGCTTGGTTTAAAGCCTTATTTACCACCAATTCAACCAGACAGTTGGGTGTTTCTTGTTCATTGCCAATCGCAAAAATAGTAGGTTCTCCAACAGCCTGATAAATATCAAATAATGATATTTGTTCTAAGGTTTGCACTAAAGTCCAGCCACCACCAGGGCCTTTGTCTGCATGAACAAAGCCTGCTTTTTTTAAACCAGACATGGTACGACGCACTACGACAGGATTGGTGTCTAACATGATTGAAATTTGTTCAGAGGTGAACGGTTTTTTTTCACGTGCCATATGTAATAGCACATGCAACATTCGAGAAAGCTTACTGTCTTTACGCATAGTTTTTAAGTCAACGCTCTTTTTCTAATTGTAACATTAAAAGTTGCAATTATAAAAATAACTGAATATAGTAACTTTAAAAGTTACCTATTGGTGTGGAAAATGAACTATGATGTAGCAATTATTGGTGGGAGTTATGCAGGTTTATCAGCAGCATTACCATTGCTTCGTGCTAGAAAAAAAGTGTTAATGATTGATGCAGGCATGCGTCGTAATCGTTTTGCTGAACATTCGCATAATTTCTTAACCCAAGATGGCAATACGCCAGCAGCAATTATTCGTGATGCAAAATTACAGTTAGATAAATATCAAACTTTGTCATGTATTAACGCATCAGTCACCGATGTGAGAGCTATCGGGCAGCAATATGAAATTCAAATAGATCAAGCTGATGAGACCTGTACAATCATTAAAGTCAAAAAAATAATTATTGCTACAGGCGTTAACGATGATTTACCTAAAATCGATGGTTTAGCAGAACGGTGGGGGAAAAGTATTTTTCATTGTCCATACTGTGATGGCTATGAGTTAAATCTGGGGACACTTGGAGTGTTATGTTCAGGTTTACATTCGATCCATATGGCACTGATGTTACCCGACTGGGGCAATACCACTTTATTTTTAAATGATGCAATTTCACAAGCTGAATTAGATCCCGTCATACTTAAACAGCTTAAACAAAGAAATGTGAAATTGGATACCCGCAAAATTCTTAAAATACACAATCATTGTGATTTAGTCTTGGAAGATGGTGAGCAGGTTCAATTAGATGGATTATTCATTTCCACTTTTATGCGCATCAATGCCCCTTGGATCAAAAAACTGGGTGTAGCGCTTGATGTAAATGAATATAGCGAAGCCATTCAAACCACAGCCATGAAAGAAACCAATCTTAAAGGGATATATGCTTGTGGTGATATCACCCGTTCAGGTGGTTCAGTTGCTTTTTCAGTTGCAGATGGAGCATTGGCGGGTGTTGCTGTACATAAGTCATTTATCTTTAATACTTGATAAAAGCATATATTGATTAATCAATAAGGCTAAAAAAGCCTGAATGTTGTTTGGGTTTCAATTCACGATACTTTAAAATGTATCGTGAATTTTTAAGGTATTGATTTATGTTCTTGGAAAAAATGTTGCAATCACAAGGCTTTGGTTCACGTAAGCATTGCCAACAACTCATCAAAAATGGTGCAATTCAAATCCAAAACGAGGTCGTTACAGACCCTAAATTTAAGCTTGATACCCAAAATCTAGTATTTTCAGTCTATACCGAAACATTTAAATACCGTGAAAAAGTCTATATTGCCTTAAATAAACCGCAGGATTACGAATGTTCCCATCAATCAACACACCATTTTAGTGTTTTTGATTTATTCGATGATGTACTTATGAACCGTGGTTTACAAACTGTTGGTCGTTTAGATCAGGACACGACGGGTCTATTGCTACTCACGGATGATGGGCAGTTTTTGCAAGCATTGACTCATCCTAAAAAGCACGTGGCTAAAGTTTATCAAATACAAACAGCAGATCCAATTACAGATGATCAGATTCAACAACTTGAACAGGGTGTAAAATTACGCAATGAAAAAGGTACATTTGCAGCAACAGATGTACAGCGCTTGGCTGAATATGCATTACAAATGACTGTACACCAAGGGGTTTATCATCAAGTCAAACGGATGTTAGCTGCAGTGGGTAATAGGGTTGAAAGCTTGCATCGTGCACAAGTCGGACAATTAGCACTTAAAGAATTGGTTGAAGGCGAGTGGGTTTATTTGACAGAAGATCAGGTGAATGCTGCTAGAAATAGTCAAAATGAACAAATAGTGATTTGATCATGGCTTTAAAGCTCTTTATTGCTGTTTTAGATAAAATGCCAGACTTTATGGTTCCAACTTTTGTTGCGCATGCAGTTTTGGCTGCGCATTTACAATTTGTTCAAGATGCTGATGCCGAAAGTTATAAAAATTGGTTAGAACATTCTTTTCGTAAAGTTGTGGTTAAAGTGAATCAAAAAGAATTTGATAAAATTGCTCAAATTAAAGTGTTATTTAGGACATGAAAGTACAGTATTGGATAGTAAAAAATCCTGTGCTGTGGTCTTTCCTATTTCACAGGACACGATACCCAATGTACTTAAATTCGCAAAGATGTTGAAACCTGTATTGAATTGATTAAAAATTGTATAGTACAAATTACTTAAGAAAACAATGAAATGTCTGGAATTCATTGTCTTTAACAAAACCCATTTGCTCATAGAGCTGATGTGAATGGTAATTATTTTTCTGGGTTTCTAAACTGATTCGTTGCGCATCTTCATGACGTGCAAAAAGAATTGCAGTATCAATCAGTTGCTTGGCAGAACCTTGTCGACGAAAAACAGGTGTTACATAAACATCATCTAAAATATAGTACTTTGAACAAGAAACAGATGAAAAGCCTTGGTATAACAACACAAAGCCTGTAAAAACATCATCTTTGACATGGATGAAGATTACACTTTCTTTATTTTCAAAACGTTGTTTTAAAAAATTAAAGGACTGTTGGATATTGGAAGATGCGCCGTAAAATTGGCGATATTCATCAAATAAAGTAGCAAGTTGATTTAAATCTTCTTTGGTCGCTCGTCTAACGATCATTTATTACTCCTTGCAATGATTTTTATCTTTGCAAAAGAGCATAACCAAAAAATAGAAAAGTAAACTTAATTATTTGTTTAAAAATGCGACAGTGTTATTTTTTGTCACTTTCACCCAAGATGGCATTTAACTCTGCAAATAGATCTTCATCGTCATCATTTAAATCAACAGATGAATTGAGTTGCCCGTTTTGTTGGTCTTGCTTAAGTTTTCTCAGCTTGAGTAACTGATCCATATTGATATTTTGATTTTCTATAGCGAAAGGGATGGATTTTGTGATGACAACTTGTTTAAAAAACAGTCGAACTGCTTGTGCAGGCGTAATCCCCAATTGTTTAAAAACAGCAAATGCTAGTTTTTTTTCTTGTGAATCAAGACGTACTTGATAGACTTCGGTTTTTCTCATGAATAGTGACCAAACAAAATTAGAGTTTGAATGCTTATTTTAATCAAAGCTTTCGGAATTTCAATGCTTAATCGCCAAAAAGTCATATATTTGTCATTACGTCAAAATTACAGTGTCAATTCATAGTTAGAACAGAAGCAATATTCTACTTGTCTAATTGGGTCAAGAAACTGAATTTTTTTGGCTAAAAGCTGCAAAGGTTGTGAAAAATCAGCAGCATCTTTATGTTGAACTCGCGGATAAAAGGGGTCATTTTTAATTGGAATATTTAACCAATTTAAATGTACCCGTAATTGATGCTGTTTACCCGTTGATGGCTTAAGTAAGTATTTTGCCCAAATTTGATTATGTTCAATGAGATCAATTTCGGTATATGAGTTTGATTTTCCATCAACAACTTTCATGGTGTAAAAAGGTTCGCCCTTTTCCATTCTTAAATCTACAGAACGTGGAAAGCTTAACTCAGAATCAAATTTTGCAATTGCTTGATAGGTTTTATTGACTTGCCGTTGTGCAAACATTTGTTGATATAGACCACGTGTTTGTGGGCATTTAGAAAACATTACAATGCCAGCAGTTTCACGATCTAAACGATGGATGGGGGTTAAGTCAGGATTATTTGTGGTTTTTTTCAAACGGACTAATAATGTTTCTTGTATATATTGGCCTGAGGGACTGATGGTCAAAAAATGAGGTTTATCTACGGCAATGAAGTCCTCATTTTCAAATAATATACTTTCTTGAAAAGGCACATAAATCTCATGCGTTAGAAATCGATAATAGTAAAGATGAGTATTCGCTAGATAGGGATGATCTATTGTTAATACTTGACCATGCATATCCAAGATGAGTTGATCTTCAAAACGTTGTTGCCATTCATTGGTTGAAATATGCGGAAAATGGTTACATAAATAACTGAATAAATTTGTAGGTAAATTTTCTAATTTAGGGAGATAAACTTTTGAAGCTGTTACACCATCTCTCATTGGCGGTTGATATTCTGAAACAAGGGTGACGGGTTTCATAAGCGTATTTTTTATGCAGATAAGTTTAAAGTGAGTTGTCTAAGCGCGTTGGAAAGTATCAAAACATGATTTCTAAACAATGCAACATAGGTTTTAAAGTCACGCAATGCTATCATATTGTCTAGTTTGAATCATATCGTGAGCGTTATGCAATATTCATATAAATTAACTCTGAGCAATGAACAAGACACCCAAATGTTGGCACAAAAGCTCGCTCAACATATTGCAAAAGGCGTAATTTATTTAATCGGTGACTTAGGTGCGGGAAAAACCACACTCACACGTTATTGGTTACAAAGTTTAGGGCATCAAGGTGCGGTGAAAAGTCCCACATATACATTGGTAGAACCTTACAAGATCAATGTGAAAGATATCTTTCATTTTGACTTATACCGTCTAAATGATCCTTATGAACTCGAACTAATGGGTATTCGAGATTATTTGGAAGTCGAGAATGCTTTATTTTTATTTGAATGGCCTTCTAAAGGCGCTGATGAGATCCCACAAGCAGATCATGTGATTACTATTTTAAAAACAGACGATGAAGTTGCTCGTGAAGTGATGATTGAAAGTGTTTCTGCTGAATTGATTGAAGCGTTGAGTTGATCAATGCTTTCAGCATTTTAAACCAACCAGATATTCTGATTTTTTTATATTTTAGGTTAATTGAATGCAACGTGAAGATATCAGTTTAAGACGTATCCAAAGTTTAGATCCAGCCCTTGCCAACCAAATTGCTGCAGGTGAAGTGATTGAACGCCCATCATCTGTAGTGAAAGAGTTACTTGAAAATTCGATAGATGCAGGTGCGACTGAGCTGATTATTCGTGTGGCAAATGGCGGCAGTACCCTGATTGAAATTATTGACAATGGTCGAGGTATTCACGCTGAGGATCTAGCACTTTCAGTTACCCGTCATGCAACCAGTAAAATTCAATCTGCTGAAGATTTACAAGCAATTATGAGTTTGGGCTTTCGTGGTGAGGCGCTTGCATCTATTGCCGCTGTTTCGCGTTTAACATTAACCAGTAGTCAGGATGATTCAGGTGTCGGTTACCAACTGGAAGTCAATGGTACAGCATTCGATCATCAAGATATTCAAGCAGTAGCAACCCAACAAGGTACACATATCCGTATTCAGGATTTGTTTTTTAATGTGCCTGCGCGGCGTAAATTCTTAAAGAAACCAGGTACTGAATTTGGTCATATTGAAGAAATTGTACGTCGAATGGCACTTACGCATTTCGATATCCGCTTTGTTTTAGAACATAATGATAATATTCGTCTCAATTTGCCGATTGCTGACAGTGGTGAATTGAGATTTCAACGAGTACAGCAATTATTAGGTCGTCAATTCACTGAAAATGCGTATTGGATTGATGCAGATAGTATTAGTATGCGTTTATCAGGTTGGTTAGGACATCCTTCAGATGCGCGTGCACAAGCCGATTTGCAATATGTCTATGTGAATGGTCGTATCGTCAAAGATAAAACCATTTCGCATGCTTTACGGATGGCTTATGATGGTATTTTGCATGGGCATCAACATGCTGCCTATTTGCTATTTTTAGAAGTAGATCCTGAAAATATTGATGTGAATGTGCATCCAACCAAGCATGAAATTCGCTTCCTTAATCAACGTGAAGTGCATGAGTTTGTACGACATTTTGCTAAAGACACCTTATCTCAATTTCAAACTGCAACTGCGGATTTATCTTCTGCAATGAAGCAGGATGGATCAATAGCAGATCAATTATTACCAGCTCAGCCACGTTATCAAGAACAGTTTTATTTACATCGAAATGCAACCGCTGAGCAACATGTGGTTGATCAAAATAACCGAAGCAATTCAGATGGGTCTATACAGCATAGTGGTCTAACAGATTTTAGTGATGGACATGCCCAAACAGTCAATTATTCCCACTATGAACCACAACAGCAGTATCGTGGCACTCAACAACTCAATAACGCCTTGAAAAGCTATTTAGCCCCTTTACGTGAGTCTGGGGATGCTGATCAAGAATTAACAGATCAAGCGTCCTATGAGCGATCTGTACAAGAAATCCAAAATAAACAGGTCCATCAGGTTGATGAATATCCGTTGGGAATTGCAATAGCGCAATTACATGGAATTTATATTCTTGCACAGAATACGGAAGGACTGATTATTGTCGATATGCATGCAGCGCATGAACGTATTTTGTTACAACAAATGAAATCTGCATGGGATAAACCAGAATTTTGGACCTCACAGCAGTTGCTTATTCCTAAAATTATTTCAATTACACGTATGCAGGCAACCCGTGTTGATGATTTAAAACCACAGTTGGAACGCTTAGGTCTAGAAATTGATCAATATGGTGATGATCAAGTGATTGTACGTGGTGTGCCTGCGATTTTACATAAAGCAGATTTTGAATCCTTGGTACCTGAATTACTCAATGATTTAGATCCAAATGATGAAGCTCAAGCACTACAACAGAAGCGTGATCAAATTTTAGCAGGAATGGCATGCCATGGCGCAGTGCGCGCACATCGAATGCTAAGTCTTTCAGAAATGAATGCTTTGCTGCGACAAATGGAACATACAGAATTTGCAAGTCAGTGTAATCATGGTCGACCAACTTGGCGTGCATTTCCATTACCCCAATTAGATAAATTATTTGCTCGAGGAGAGTAGTTGTACATGTCAAATCAATTGCCCGTCATCAATTTAATGGGACCAACCGCAAGCGGTAAAACTGCTTTGGCATGTGAACTGTATGATCATGGGAATTATGAGCTTATTTCTGTAGATTCTGCCTTGGTCTATAAAGATATGGATATTGGTACTGCAAAGCCAACCAAAGCGGAGCAGGAGTGTTATCCGCATCATTTGATTGATATTATTACGCCTCTTGAGGTTTATTCTGCTGCTGAATTTGTCGAGGATGCTTGTCGACTGATTGATGGTATCCATGCAAGCGGTAAAACACCTATTTTAGTTGGCGGTACAATGCTATATTTTAAAGCGTTGCTTGAGGGGCTCTCTACAAATTTACCGAGTGCTGATTATGCGATTCGTGCTGCGATTGAGTTAAAAGGTGAAACGGAAGGCTGGCAATCGGTGTATGATGAATTAAAATCTGTTGATGTGTTGGCAGGTGAAAAATTTAAAGTCAGTGATAAGCAACGAATCATTCGTGCTTTAGAAGTGTATAAAATTACTGGTCGTCCTATTACTCAACTACAGGCAGAACAACCGAAGAATCAACCTTACCGTTATCATTTTCATAATTATGCTTTATTGCCTGATCGTCTTGAGCTGCACAAGCGAATTGAGTTACGCTTGGAAAAAATGTGGGAAATCGGATTTTTAAATGAGGTTGAAAATCTTATGAAAAAATACGATCTTGAAGAAAATTTACCTTCTTCACGCTCAGTTGGATATAGACAAGCGATAGATTTTTTAAAAAACAGTGATTTGAGTCAAGAAAGTGAGCGCCAAATGAAGGATAAAGCACTTTTTGCAACACGACAATTAGCAAAACGTCAATACACTTGGTTACGATCTTTGCAAGAAACACACTCTTTTCAAACTTTTTTTACGATAAACCAAGCACAAGAAGACTTGCGAAACTTATACGGATAAAGCAAAATTTAACAACTACCTTTTTTATAAATTTTAATTGAAAAATAAAGGTAGTTTTTGCGCTGATTTTAATTTTTTTTGGAGTATAAAATGTCTAAAGGTCAAACTTTACAAGATCCGTTCTTAAATTCTCTCCGTAAAGAACGTATTCCTGTTTCTATTTTTCTTGTAAACGGTATTAAATTACAAGGTCATATTGAATCTTTTGACCAGTATGTTGTTTTGTTGAAAAACACAGTAAGCCAAATGGTTTATAAGCATGCTATTTCAACTGTTGTACCTGCACGTAATCCACGTCCTGCTGGTGCTCCTGCTGGTGCTCAAGGCGCTGCTGGTGGCTTTGGTGGTCAAGCTGGTGGCTTCGGCGGTCAAGCTGGTGGCTTTGGTGGTCAAGGTGGCTTCGGTGGTCAACAAGGCGGCTTTGGTGGTCAACAAGGCGGTTTCGGTGGTCAAGGTGGTTTCGGTAGCCAAGGTGGCTTCGGTGGTCAAGGTGGCTTCGGTGGTCAAGGTGGCTTCGGCGGTCAAGGTACTGACTTTGGCGGCGAAACAAAATTTGAAGATTCACAAGAAGATGAAAACAATCGTTAATTTCTTGATTTAACAAGAACGATTGTAAAAGAGACGCCAAATTGGCGTCTCTTTTTTATTGGCTTCTCTTAATATGAGACTATGTTGAAATTTATCTATGTTTGCACCTACACCGTTTTTAGATGATACGAAATTTAGTCATTCTGAATGATGTAAACGTCATTTCGCTGAGTATAGACGTAATGGTAAAAACGTTGGTCCTTGCGCTGCAAACAAAGCCACGCATTGTTCTTGCTTGGGGTTGTGTTTAAAATTTTCTTGGGTTTACGTTATGAAACCTGAAGATAGCCTCGCTATTCTCTTTGCTTCATGCTTCATGCTTCATGCTTCATGCTTCATCAGCTCAATTTTAACCTACAATGCAAGCCATTTATGAAATAATAAGATAAACCAAGATTTTTAAATTAAAAAGCCAGTGTAGAACACTGGCTTTTTAATTTAAAGACTAAGCGCAGGCTTAACTTTCACTTTTCTTTGGATCTAAGCTGGGATCTTTGATTTCAATGTAAGTATTTGCACGTAACTCTCGTAGCCAGCCGTCATATTCTGATTCGAATTGACGTTCGCCTAAAATTTGGCGTGCCATACGCTTTTGGTATTCTGAAGTCATATCTTGTTGACGTGTACCTGTGACTTGAAGAATATGCCAGCCAAATTGAGTTTGAAATGGTTTGCTAATTTCATTGACTGGCGAGCTCTGCATGAGTTTATCAAATTCAGGAACCATCATGCCAGGGCTTACCCAGCCAAGACTTCCGCCATCACGAGCAGAACCTGGATCATTTGAATAAGTTGAAGCAAGCGTAGCAAAATCATCACCCGCTTTTAAGCGATTATAAATACTGTCAATGGTTTGCTTTGCATTTTCAGGGCTAACAACTTCTGATGTTTTAATCAGAATATGACGAGTATTAAACTGTGAAACCAATGCTTTTTGTTCATTCGATTTTTTTTCTAATAATTTTAAAACATGAACCCCGTCTTTTGCTGGAATTAAGTCAGTGGTTTGACCTGGTTCAAGGGTAGTCACACGTGCAGCAAGATCTGTTGGAATGTCTGAAAGCGGACGAAAGCCCATATCAGCGCCATCGACTTTGATTTGTGCTGTAGTAAATTTCTTTTCTAAGCTTTTTACGTCATTGCTATCTTTTAAGTCAGTACGGACTGCTTTTGCAATACTTTCTAACTCGCTTGCTGGCGCTTCTCCTGAAATACGCATATGTAGTACATGGACTTGACTACCAACAGCAGCTTGACCTTCAGGTGATTTTAAGAAGTTTTCAACATCAAGGTCAGTGATCTTGATACGAGACATTACTTGTTGTTGACTCAATCGTTGAATGAGTAAATCTTCCGCAACACGGTTACGCAGTAATTCATAAGTACCAGGCGCAACAGCATCTAATTTTTTTTGAAAAGCTTCTAAAGAATTTGCACCAGATTGTTGGGCAACTTTCAATACGGCTTCATTTAAGCTTTTTTCATCTGCTTTTAAGCCATACTTCTTCACTTGTTCAAGCTGTGCATCATGGGTGATGAGCTGACTCAGTACTTGCTGTTGCAGAATGTTTTGTGGTGGGATTTCTTTCTTTTGTGCCTGAAGTCGATGTGTCGCTTCAGCAACACCTTGGTCTAAATCACTTTTTAAAATTGCTGTAGAACCAACAATTGCTATGATTTGGTCCTGCGGAGCAGCATAAACTGATACCGCGGTGGAGATGAGTAAAGCTAAGGTTGATGCTTTAAATAATTTTTTAAATTTTTGCGTCTTCATTAATGTGTCCAAGATTGATTAGCTTTATCAAAACCTAAAATACGATTTTCAAGTAATGAACTTAACTTGTTGTTCAAACCACCAAGTCCTTTTAGTGTGATCTCAGCCATCACTGCGCGTTTTGGCTTTGTATCAGGAAGAGAAACATCATCTAGATCATTAAAATACGAGCGACCATAGACGGAAATTCCCCAACAACAAGATTCATAATTCACACCCAATAAATATTCGCGTGCGACATGGTTGTCAAGGTCATATTGAACATGTCCCATAATACGCCAGTTGTCTTTTACAGGCTGTATAAATGATGCAACTGCTTGATCATATGCACGTTGACGGTCAGGGAGGTTATTACGATAAAAATAACCAACATTATAAAGGTTTCCGCGTTGCCCTGTATAATACAATTGGAAGTCATGTTGAGCGCTATCACCATTTGACATCCATGCTGAATTGGTACTCAGTGTGAAGTTTTGTGAAAGTTGGCTAGAAAGGCTCAGCACAGGACCAGTATGTTTTTCTCTGTCTAAATCATCTGTATTGTTGAGTAAGGTAACTTTTCGATCATCAAAATAATAACTTTGACCGATACTTGCTCTTAAACGCTCTAAGCCCACTGTATCAAACAAGCTATAGCTTAAACCAAGCGATAAAAAGTTATTGTCTTCTAAGCGGTCGTGTCCATAGAAACGGTACGGGCTAAACAATTGATCATAGCTAATAGAAGCTGTTGTTGAATCAAAGTTTGGATAACCTGTTTGATTTTTATATGGTGCATAGGCGTAGAAAGCGCGAGGTGTAATGGTCTGGAGGAATTTTCCGTCCTTTTCGAAAGTTAAACCCGTATCCAAGGTAAATTGAGGAACAACAACAGATTTATTTTTGCTATCTTGGCTTTGGTTATTTAAGTTAAGTTGATCTACAGTAGTTTGATCATAAAAGGTATTTAAACTACGTACAGAGACTTCTGGAATTACAAAAGACCATGGATTACGGAAATTATAACGTGTTGCAAATTGGTTATATAAACGTGTACCACTTGGCTGGTTATTATAATCGGCATCATTGATGTCTTTTTGGAAATAAGCAGTGTCGTTGTTAAACTCGTATTCCAAACCTTGTGGATTTCCAGCTACATAGTTGAGTAAAAACTGCGGTAGGCGGGCATATGGCTTATCAACATCTTTGATGGTTTTATCGAGTGTTTGGAAGTCTTCAACTTTAAGTTGAGCTTTTAACCCTGGAATACCGTGATTGTAATTGAGTTCCCAAGCACGGCGTTGGTTAAGTTCTGTTCGTGTGTTTGGATTGTTATCTAGATCCGAGAAAAAATCTTTATCAGAAACATAATTGTATTCTAAATTGGTTGACCATTGTTTGGTGATATCCCACTTGTGTAGGAAATGTAGGTCTTTACGATCTTCATCATTATAATCACGGTCAGAAGGTAAATAACTTCCCCAAACGCTACCAGCACCAAAGTTCTCAGTTAAATAACGAAACTCACCTTGAGCCATAAGACCACGGTCAGTTATCAGCCGTGGTGTAATGGTGGCATCATAGTTGGGCGCCAAATTTAAATAAACGGGAACTGCGAGTTCAAAGCCACCATCATTAGTAAAACCGAAACTAGGATTTAAAATCCCTGTAGTACGGCGGTCATCGATTGGGAAGTTGAAATATGGAACTGCGAGTACAGGCACATCCTTAACATAGAGTTTGGTGCCACGCGTTACACCACGCCCCGTATCTTGATCCAATTCAATTTTATTGGCCTGAATTTTCCAAGTGGGTTTTTCATCGGGTGGGCAGGTGGTGTAGGTGGCATTTTCAAGAACGATATTGGTTGGTGAAGTTCTTTCTATTTTTTCTGCATGACCATGTGCGTGGGTCAATTCTGCAATATAGAAACTATTATTTAACTGACCAGTTTCATCTTTCAGATTGTAATCGATTTGATCACTTTGCGCGATGATACCGCCTTGTGCCATTTGTACATTGCCTTTCGCTTTGGCGAAAGTTTGTGTTTTATCAATGGTCACTTCATCAGCACGGATCATACGTCCAGATTGGTCAATGACCACATCACCAGACAGGAAAGAGTCACCATTGGGATTGTAATAACCATTGTCTGCGGTAATCACAGATGATGCTTCTTCTGGGTTTGTCGATTTAGCTTGGGTGCTAAAAGGAGTAACCCAAACACCTTCACAATAACGCGTGCTTGGATTTTTTAAATCACGTACCTGTGCTTCAGGCGAGTTTTTGTCCACATAATATTGTTCAAAGAAATTTTGCCCTGCAAAGCTTTCTTTGATGGCTGCATTCAGTTGCTTATTATTAACTTCAGAAACAGTGTCTGTCGATTCAGCATAGCTGGATACTGAACTTCCACAAAGAAGTGTCAAAATAGCAGTCGCTAAAGGATTAAATTTAAACTGATGCTTCATTTGTCTCATTAACCAAATATGCTAATCGCAATTAATTATTGTCGCATCATAGAGAAAAAGTCGATAAGTAGCTACACTTAGCACTTCAAAAATTCAGCCTGAATTAGATTAAATTGCAAATGAATACACAACGTGAACAATTGATACAAACATGGTTAACATCTGTACTCAGTTCAGATCAATTTGAAATCAATTTTTTAGCAGGCGATGCGAGTTTCCGTCGTTATGCACGAATTACCTTGAATAATAAAACATTTATGCTTATGGATGCACCTCCTGAGAAGGAAGATTGTCGTCCTTTTGTTGCGATTGATGAGTTCTTTGACACAAATGGGGTGCGTGTACCTCATATTGTTGCCAAGGATTTAGATCAAGGTTTATTGTTGCTTGAAGATTTTGGCGATATCTTGCTATCTACACAATTGAATGATCAAACGGTAGATGCACATTATGCACAAAGTTTTAAACAGTTGGTGCAGTTGCAATCTATTTTTGCTGATTCATCACACTTGCCCGCATATGCCTATGAAAAGCTGATCTCAGAAATGGAATTGTTAACAGATTGGTTGTTACCATCATTAGCAATCCAAGTAACAGATGATGAGCTTGGATTAATTAAACGAACTTTTGCTATTCTTGCCAATGCTGCTTTGGCACAACCTCAAGTAATCGTACATCGTGATTTCCATAGTCGTAATCTGATGATTCTTGAAGCTGAGAAAGATCAAGGTGTGATTGATTTTCAAGACGCAGTGATTGGTGCTGACACTTATGACTTGATTTCGATTACCCGTGATGCCTACGTACAGTGGAGTCCTGAGCGTGTGTATGAGTGGTTTAAAGTATTTTATGACTTATTGCCAGAATCTGCGAAGCAAGATCGTGATTTTGATCAATTCAAACAAGATGCTGACTTCATGGCAATTCAGCGCCATATCAAAATTTTAGGTATTTTTGTTCGTTTGTTTGAGCGTGACGGTAAATCTGGTTATCTCAAGGACTTGCCTCGTGTCATGTGGTATTTATTGGAAGAGTCAAAATCTTACCCAGAATTACAACCGTTCATGAGTTTTATTCGTGCACGGGTTTTGCCAAAATTTGAAGAAAAATATGGCGCATATGAGGTGGTTGCAGCATGAAAGCGATGATTTTAGCAGCTGGTCTAGGCAATAGAATGCGACCTTTGACCCTCTATAAGCCAAAGCCTTTATTGGAAGTGGGCGGCAAAGCACTAATTGTATGGCATATTGAAAAATTAAAAAAAATGGGTGTAACTGAAATCGTGATTAACTCTGCATGGTTGGCAGATATTCTGATCGGTGCGTTAGGTGATGGCTCACAATTTGGTGTGACTATACGCTGGACGCGTGAAGATGAGGGCTTGGAAACCGCAGGTGGGATTATCAATGCCTTAGCACTTCTCGGTGATCAACCTTTTATTCTGGTCAATGGCGATGTATGGACCACTTTTGATTTTACATCATTATTGAATATGGATCTTGCTGATGATCTTGCGCATTTGGTTTTTGTCAATAATCCTGAACAACATCCACAAGGTGATTTTACCTTGGCAAATGGTCGTGCTTATACCTTTGATCAAAATCAGCAAGGAGAAAATTTAACTTACAGTGGTATCGCTGTGATCAATCCAAAAATGTTTGATGGGCTGGAGCATGGTAAAAGACCACTTGCACCTTTGCTTAAACAAGGCATGCTAGACGGTAAAATTTCGGCAGAGAAAATGCAAGCGGCGTGGGTTGATGTTGGTACACCTGAGCGTTTAACAGCCTTAGATTTGCAAATAAGACAGGGTGAGTATACTTAAGTGCGAATAAATAGGCCTAAGTGCGTATTAACTCATCGTTAACTACTGTTCCACGGGCGAGAAATAGGTATACTTTCAGCTAATTTTTTAAAGATGTTATTTGATCATGCATCCATTTTTTCAAGAGTTAAAGCAAGGCAGTCTAAAGCTTGGCTTAAAACTTAGTGATGAAGCATTAGGATTATTGTTGCAATATCAAGATGCACTCGTCCTGTGGAACAAAGCTTATAACTTAACAGCGATTCGCGATCCAAAAGAAATGTTGGTTAAGCATTTATTGGATAGCTTAAGTATTTTAAATGATTTACCCGCTGGTCGTTTACTCGATATTGGTACTGGCGGGGGCATGCCAGGGATGATCATTGCACTGTGTCAACCTGAACGCCAATGTGTTTTGTTGGATTCAAATGGTAAGAAAATTCGTTTTCTGAAACAATTTATTGCAGATTTAAAACTAAAAAATGTTGTCGCAGTTCAGACTCGTGTAGAAAACGAAGATAGTATCCATGATCTAGGGCAATTTGATGTGATCACCAGTCGTGCATTTGCTTCATTGACAGATTTTGTGACAGCTTCAAAACCTTATATGCATGAAGGCAGTATCATTGCGTCAATGAAAGGTTTGATTCCCATTGAAGAGGTTGATGCTTTAAAAGATAAGTGGAGTTGTGACATTATTGAATTGCATGTACCTCGGTTGGACGAACAACGTCATTTACTTTTATTAAAACAGATTTAAAACAGACTAAGGGTTGGGGTTACCATGGCTCAAATTATTGCTATCGCAAACCAGAAAGGTGGCGTAGGTAAAACCACGACAGCCGTGAATTTGGCTGCCTCTTTGGCAGTGTTGAAAAAGCGTGTTTTATTGGTCGATATGGACTCTCAGGGTAATGCTACAATGGGGTCGGGTATTCAAAAAAATGATTTGTTGTATTCTGTCACCGATGTACTTCTGGGTGAAGTACCGATTGAAACTGCAATTAGTAAAGCCGAAGTTGGTTATAAAGTGCTTGGTTCAAATCGTGATTTGGCAGGTGTTGAGTTAGCAATTGCAGAGCAAGATGGACGTGAGTTTATTTTGCGTAACGCTTTACAGCAAATTGAAAAAGACTTTGATTATATTATTGTTGATTGTGCGCCAAGTTTGAGTTTAATTACGGTCAATGCTTTAGCAGCAGTGGATGCAGTGATTATTCCAATGCAATGTGAGTACTATGCATTAGAAGGATTGGCAGATCTGACGCAGACTATTGATAAAATTCAACAAGCTTTAAACCCTGAGTTGGAAATTATTGGGGTACTTCGCACGATGTATGATGCGCGTAATGCTCTCACCCGTGATGTTTCTGCCGAATTAGAACAGTATTTTGGTAAGAAACTTTATGATACAGTGATTCCGCGTAATGTGAGGTTGGCCGAAGCGCCAGCACATGGATTGCCGATTATTTATTTTGAGAAAAGCTCTAAAGGTGCAATTGCATATTTAAATTTAGCAGCTGAAATGTTGAAAAAGAGTAAAGTGAAAAAAGGAAATAAAGCATGACCGTGAAAAAAAGAGGATTGGCAAAGGGTCGTGGCTTAGATGCGTTATTAGGTTCAATCCAAAAAGAAAAATTACAACTTGAAGTTCAAGCATTGGATCATGGCCAATTAAAACAGATGGATGTAACCCAATTAAAACGTGGCGCTTATCAACCCCGTCGTTTTATTGGTGAGCAAGATTTGCAAGAACTTGCAGCATCAATTAAAAAACATGGTGTAATGCAGCCGATTGTAATTCGTCCTATTGAAAATGACGAAACTCCATATGAAATTATTGCTGGTGAACGTCGTTGGCGTGCGGCACAATTGGCGGGTTTGACAGAAATTCCTGCAATTGTACGTGATTTGACCGATCAAGTTGCGATTGCCCTGGCATTGATTGAGAATATTCAACGCCAAGATTTAAACCCAGTTGATCAAGCACTGGCATTACAACGCTTTCATGAAGAATTCGGTTTGAGTCATCAAGAAATTGCAGATACTGTAGGTAAAGCACGGACTACCGTGAGTAATTTATTGCGTTTATTAAGCCTAGAAGATGAAATCAAAGATTTAATGCAACAAGGTTTATTAGACATGGGGCACGCTCGTGCGATATTGACCCTAAAAGCTAAAGATCAATTGCAAATTGCAAAAATTGTGATTGATAAGAGTTTGTCTGTACGTCAAACCGAACAGTTGGTGCGTGATTGGAATACGCCAAAGCAGGAAAAATCTAAAGATCCACTTGCGCCTGATGTACAGCAACTGACCCAAAAATTGTCAGAACGTTTTAGTGCAAGTGTAAAATTAGACTATAACAAACAGGGTAAAGGCAAGCTGGTCATCAGTTATAACTCGCTTGATGAGTTAGATGGAATTTTAAATATCTGTTTACCAGAACAATAATGTTTAAGCGATTTAATTAATTTGGGGAACTAAAGATGTGGGAACTTGTTAAAGCCGGCGGTTGGTTAATGCTGCCATTGGTTTTATGTTCAATTTTTACTGTTGCGATTTCAATCGAGAGATTTATACGGCTGAAACGATCTTTAGTTCTACCTAAGTCGCTTATAATGCAAAAAGGTCGCAATGTTGACGATGTTTTAGATGAAATGGAACAAGATCAAACTGTTTGCCAAACAGCATTAGGCTATATTTTTAAAGATGGTATAGATGCTTATACTCAAGGTGAAGCGTTTGCGCGTGCTCAAATGGAAGCTACAGCTTCCCGCGAAATTGGATATCTAGAAAAAAATATAAATTTTTTAGGTACATTGAGCGCTGTTGCACCTTTATTGGGTTTGTTGGGTACAGTGATAGGGATTATCGAGTCCTTTCTGGTCATTGATTTGGGTTCCAATGCCAATCCAACCATGATGATTCCAGGGATATCTAAAGCATTAATTACCACAGCTGCTGGTATGGTTATCGCCATTCCTGCACTATTTGCTTATCGTTATTATCAGCGTTTAGTTCAGGAATATGTGGCTGAACTAGAGCAGCAGTCGACTTTATTTCATGCAGCCTTATTTTTTCAGACGCACCTTGAAAGTGAAAAAAAGAAAGCTGGTTAAATCCGTTTTAGGGGTGTTTCATGAAATTTAGACGCAAAACAGTTGAAGATATTCATATCAATCTTACTCCACTGATTGATTGCTTATTATTTATATTGGTGATTTTGTTACTGACCACCACGTTTAATCAGCAAAGTCGAATCAATCTTTCTTTGCCTGATGCACATGGTGTTCCGCCAAAAGAATACAAAAATAAAATTGAAGTCATGGTAGACTCCGCAGGACATTATGCAGTAAATGGGCAGGCGCTTTCGAGTAAAGAGTCTGCTGATTTAAGTACTGCAATTAAGCAAGCAGCAAATGATAATCGTGATCTGATGTTTGTGATTGCTGCAGATGCTAAAGCAACCCATCAAGATGTTATTCGAGTGATGGATGTTGCAGGACAGCTAGGTTTCGTTAACATCAATATCAGTACCAAAGTTCCATCTCGAGGTTATTAATTAGTGAATCAGGATTTTAAGGTCTATGTCCGTCTTTTGGCGTATTTAAAGCCGTATTGGGGGGCAGCCTTACTCGTTATTGTTGGATTTGGCATAAATGCAGCAACTGAAGTCTCCGTAGCGAAGTTACTTAAATATATAATTGATGCAATTCAGGGTGGCAATCGTGGTGATCTTGATTGGTTTCCTGCACTGATTATCCTGTTGATCTTTTTCCGTGGCTTAGGGTTGTTTATGGGAGGCTACTTTACCGCAGTCATCTCAAGAAGTTTGGTATTTAGTATTCGTCAAGAGGTTTATGCCAAACTTTTAAAACTACCAGCACAGTATTATTTGGATAATTCATCAGGTCATATCACTGCAAAAATTATGTATAACGTAGAGCAGTTAACCGCAGCGTCATCTGAATCATTAAAAATATTACTTCGTGATGGTGCAATTGCTTTAGGTTTATTGGGTTATCTGCTTTACACCAATTGGCGTTTGACCTTATGTATTTTTATTTTTATGCCAATTATTGGCTTGTTGGTGCGTAAAGCTTCAAAACGTATGCGTAAACTCTCCATTCAAGTGCAAAACACTATGGGGGATGTGAATCATATTGTTCAAGAAACAATAAGCGGTAATGCTGTTGTAAAGAGCTTTGCTGGCGAAGAAAGTGAACAAAAACGTTTTTATAAGTCTTCAGAAGAAAACTTAAAACGTGGTTTGAAAATGGTCGTCGTACAAAACTTAAATAGTCCATTGGTACAATTGGTCATGGCCTTTGCTCTGAGTATCATTATTTGGCTGGCATTACGTCCACAAATTCTAGGTGATACTTCTGCAGGAGAGTTTGTTGCTTATATTACAGCAGCTGGGTTGCTGGCTAAACCTATTAAAAACCTCACTGATATTAATGAAAAATTACAACGTGGTATTGCGGCAGCATATTCTGTATTTGAGGTTCTAGACTTACCACAAGAAGAGAATACGGGAAATTTAACACCTAAATTATTGGGTGATATCAAGTTTGATCATGTGTCTTTGATATATAAAAATAAAGTGAAAGCAATTGATGATTTTTCATTAGAGATCCAGGCTGGACAAACGATTGCTCTGGTTGGGCGTTCAGGTGCGGGTAAGTCTTCATTGGTGAATATGTTGGTGCGCTTTCAGGAGATTAGTGCAGGGCAAATTTATTTAGACCAGTTGCCTATAAAAGACATTGAACTGAGTTGTTTACGTACTCAAGTTGCGATGGTTAACCAGCAAGTCGTTTTATTTGATCGAACGGTGCGTGAAAATATTGCATATGGTCAGTTAGAAAAAGCATCTGAAGAAGCCATTATTGCAGCAGCTAAAGCAGCTTATGCACATGACTTTATTATGGAATTACCTAAAGGTTATGACACGCCTTTAGGTGCGCAAGGCTTAAGTCTTTCTGGTGGTCAACGTCAACGTATTGCCATTGCGCGTGCAATCCTTAAAAATGCACCGATTCTGATTCTTGATGAAGCCACTAGTGCTTTGGACAATGAGTCTGAACACTTTATTCAAAAAGCTTTTGATGAAGCGATGCTTGATCAAAACAGAACTACGATTGTGATCGCTCACCGTCTATCCACGATTGAGAAAGCGGATAAGATTGTGGTTATGGATAAAGGGCGTATCATAGAGCAAGGTACTCATACTGAGTTATTGGCGAAGCATGGCGCTTACTATCAATTGTATGAACGTAACTTTGAGGAATAACCCAACATGTCTATTGCGCAAATCATTCAAGATGCTTGGAATAAACAGTCCAAGTGGTTGATTGCATTGCGGCCATTATCATGGTTATATCAGTTCGGTTTTACGGTAAATAAGCAGCTGTATCAAACAGGTATAAAAAAAACCTATAAAGCACCTGTCCCAGTAATGATTATTGGAAATATTACTGTGGGTGGGAGTGGCAAGACACCACTGTTGATTCAGTTGGTGAAGCATTTGAAACATAACCATGTGCGTGTTGGCGTGATTAGTCGTGGTTATGGTGGTCAAGGACCTTTTCCAGCACTGGTTACATTAGATTCTGTGCCTGATCAAGTAGGCGATGAACCTTGTTTAATTGTTCAGTCTACAGAAGTTCCCATGGTGGTGGGTGCGAATCGCCAAAAAAATATTGAATTACTCCTTCAATATTATGAACTTGATTTAATCATTAGTGATGATGGTTTACAGCATTGGGCTTTAGAGCGCCAAATCGAATGGATTGTGCTGGATAATAATCGTGGGCTGGGAAATCAGAAGCTACTTCCTGAAGGTTATTTACGCGAGCCTGTGAGTCGTTTAAAACACGGTACCGTGATTGAGCATGCCCATCAGCCACATTCATCTCTGAATATGCATTTAGAGGTGACTGAACCTTATCTATTAAATCCAAGTTTTGACCAATCTGAGCAGTTTGATCCTACACTCGATTATTATGCAGTCGTTGGAATTGGTTTTCCTCGACGCTTTTATAACACTTTGGAAAGTATAGGTGTAACTCAATTTCAATGTCATGAGTTTCCAGACCATTATGATTATGAAATTGATGATTTACAGTTTGAGGATAATAATCCGATTATCACCACTGAAAAAGATGCGGTAAAGCTTTTACCCTTATTGAAAAATCATTCTACATTTAGTCGTGAGATTTGGGTGGTTCCAGTTGGAGCGGTCTTGTCTGATGAATGTTATTTATTACTCAACCAACAACTTACTCAACTTGGTATTGATCTAATACAAGGTTAATTTGATGAAACATATTGTTATTCCTGCGCGTTTTGCGAGTTCACGCCTTCCAGGTAAACCTCTTTTAGAAATTCATGGGCGAGCCATGATTTTACGTGTGGTCGACCAAGCAAAAAAAGTACAGGGTTTTGATGATCTTTGTGTAGCGACAGATGATCCACGTATTGCAGCGCTTTGTCGATCAGAAGGTGTGGATGTTGTGATGACAGATCCGAATCATCCTTCGGGCACAGACCGTTTAAGTGAAGTTGCTCGAATCAAAGGTTGGGATGCTGAGGATATTATTGTGAATGTTCAGGGTGATGAGCCGTTGTTGCCTGCACAATTGGTGATTCAAGTTGCTGAGCTATTGGCGCAGAAAGCTGATTGTTCAATGTCGACCTTATGTGAGCCTATACATCAGCTTGATGAGTTTCAGCGTGACAGCATTGTAAAAGTAGTGATGTCAAAGTTTAAAGAAGCGCTTTATTTCAGTCGTGCGCAAATTCCTTATGATCGAGAGGGTGCTAAACAGGCTGAGCAAAAGCTACATCAACATGCTTATCGTCATTTGGGCTTATATGCTTATCGTGTCAAGCTTTTACAGGAATATGTCAGTTGGGATATGGGTGTTTTGGAGCAATTGGAAAGCTTAGAGCAATTACGTGTTTTAGAAAATGGACATCGTATTGCGATTGATATCGCACAAGTAAATTTACCACCAGGTGTCGATACTCAAGAAGATTTAGATCGCTTAAACATTTTAGATGCAGCGGTTTTTGAATAGTTTGAATTTGCGTCACTTGTTTTTACCTCACTTGTATTTAGGTTTTTGATTCATGGATGCTTCTAATTCTCAGGTTTATCCTTGGCAGCAACAGACATGGGAAACCTTAACAGGTCGCTTTCCAAAATTAGGGCATGGTTTATTGTTCTATGGTAAAAACGGTTGTGGTAAACATGCATTTACCCAACATTTTTTGTCATGGGTTTTGTGTTTAAATAAAACACCTCAAGGTGCTTGTGGCGAGTGTACAAGTTGTCAGTGGCTCAAATCAGATACCCACCCTAACTATGTTAATATCACGACCGATGAAGAGAATAAGAAGCAAAACGCGAAAATTAAGATCGAGAAGATCCGTGATCTACTACCATTTGTGCAGCAAACAGTAGATGGTTGGCGTGTTATTGTGATTGAACCTGCAGAAGCTTTAAACATTGCTTCTGCAAATGCATTATTAAAAACGCTAGAAGAGCCAGGTGACCGGGTACAGATTATTTTACTTGCGGAACATTATCTAAAGCTCCCAGCAACAATTCGTAGTCGATTACAGCATTTTGCTATGGATCGTATTAGCCCCACGCTTTCAGAACAATATTTGCAACAGCATTTACCAACTGAAATGCATTCTAAAATTAACTTGTTGATGAATTTATCTAATAATATGCCACTGCAAGCATTGGCGCTTGCTGAGCTAGATTGGTTAAACCGACGTGGGGAGTTTTTACAGGATTGGCAAAAACTGGTCAGTCAGAAAAGTATGCCTTTACAGTTTGCTTCAAAATGGAATAAAGAACTGAGCTTTTATGATTTTTTACAAATGTTTGAATACTTGTTGTCAGATATAATTTGTGTCAAGCTGAATCAAGTTGTAAAGAATTCAGATTTGGAATTAGATGAGCTTGCAGCGCAGTATCAATTGCAAACTTTATTCTCAATTTATCAAGACTTACAACAATCGAAGCTAAAAGTTGATCAAAATGTACAAACAAATCTAATTATTGATCAATTGTCGATTCAGTTAATGAATGTGACATAAAATTTGAATATTCAGGGGGAATAATCATGCAACCACGTATGGGCGGTTTGATTCAAGTTAACATCAATGATCGTGCAACCTTACAAGCCAGTTATATGCCTTATATTTTAGGTGGTGGTTTATTTGTACCGTCAAAGAATCCTGTAAAAATGGGCGATGAAGTGTTTGTATTGGCAGGTTTGCCGGATCAATCGCAGAAAATTCCTTTAACAGGGAAAGTGATTTGGATTTCGCAAAAGCAAAATGGAATTAAGCCACAAGGTTTTGCGATTCAACTCACTGGTGAAAAAGGCATCTATTACAAAATGGAAGCTGAAAAATTACTCGCAGGCAGTATGTCTTTAGACCGTCCTAGCTTTACAATGTAAGCCAATTTTCAATTTTTAGGAATTTCTGTGTTTGTTGATACGCATTGCCATTTAACCATGTTAAATCTTGAACCTTATGCTGGGGATCTCGATGCCGCATTACAACAAGCAAGAGATGCTGGTGTGTCCAAATTTATGGGGATTTCTGTAGATTTGGATGACCATATCGCACTTGCAGAAATTGCCGCAAGACATTCAGATGTAGGCTATAGTGTCGGTGTGCATCCATGTGAAGATCCTGCTGTGATGCAACGAGCAAGTGTTGAAAAACTGGTTGATCTGGCGCAAGCTGAAAAAGTTTGGGCCTTGGGTGAAACAGGCTTGGATTATTTTCATAGCACAGAATTTATTACTGAACAAAAAGCCTGTTTTGCACGACATATTCACGCATCGCAACAGGTTAAAAAACCTGTAGTTGTCCATACCCGTTCAGCAAAACATGAAACTGTAGATATTATTCGAGCTGAAAAATCAACACATGGTATTTTGCATTGTTTTACAGAGGATTGGGAGACTGCAAAGGCCGTTTTAGATTGTGGCTATTATATTTCCTTCTCTGGAATTGTTTCATTTAAAAACGCACAAGAACTAAGAGATGTAGCAAAGCAAGTGCCTTTAGATCGCTTGTTGATTGAAACGGATAGTCCTTATTTGGCACCTATGCCTTATCGAGGAAAGCCGAATGAACCAAAATATGTTCCTTATGTAGCCAAAGCGCTGAGTGATGTATATGATAAAACGCTTGAAGAGATCGCTTTCATTACGACACAAAATTTTGAAAACCTGCTTCGACAAAAGTGATTGAAAAGTACTGATTTTTAAAAAGCAATCAATAGAAGTGCCTCAATTTATTAACGGATAGAATTAACAAGAGAGTTTATCGGGTGAAGATGGATCGACAGGCTCAGTTTAGAGCAAGAGAAGCATTGATTTTTCAGGTTGCTGAACAACTGCTTTTAGAAAATGGTGAAGCGGGGATGACATTGGATGCCCTTGCTGCAGAACTAGATCTAGCCAAGGGAACACTTTATAAGCATTTTCAGAGTAAGGATGAGTTGTATATATTGCTCATCATTCGTAATGAACGTATGTTACTTGAAATGGTTCGTGATACTGAAAAAGCATTTCCTGAGCATTTGGCTTTTTTTATGTTGCACCATTTACACCATCCTGAACGTGCAGTGTTATTCCATCAGATCGAAGAGCGATTATCCACCACTGGGCAAGGCATCCATCATTTATTTAGTGAACTTTATCAAGTGCGTAAACAACGTTTACGTATCATTATTCGAATGACTGAAAGTTATCTAGAGTCAATTCAAAGTTTGATGTCTGTACGTGATTATTTGGCTTCAATTTGGTCAATTACTCATGGTGGAGCCGCGATACTGAATTCAAGCTTCTATCAGCGTTATTTAGGTTGTCGAGATACCTTGCGTGTCGCATTGATTGATCAGGCATTGGCTGTGCCAAAACATCCACAAGCCTCAGAACAGGTTGCTTAGCTGCAATGAAAAATCTACGATCATCTCAAAAAATGCGAGGTTTTACCTTAATTGAGGTGATGGTGGTGATCGTCATCATCAGTATTATAGCCTCATTGATCATTTTAAATATTGATGGTGTAGATCAGCGTAAAGCTATGCAAGCGCGTGAGATGTTGTTGCTGGATTTAAAGCAGATTAATCGTGAAGCCAATGATCAAGCGCGTATTTATGCACTCGATTTACACAATGCTACAGATGTTGCGGATGCACAATATGGCGTTATTGAATATATTCAAGTAAATGAAGATGCCGAACAACCTACCCGAGTGGTTGACAATAAACCATGGAAAGAAGTGACAGACTTTCCTAAAAGAGCGTTACCAGAATACGTTTCATTTTCTATTGAAACGGAAGATCATCAATTCCAAAATGCAAATAACTCAGAACTTTTGGGCAATAATGCACCTAAATTGATTTGGTTTGGAAATGGTGAAGTCAAACCTGTCACAATTCAAATGTATTATCAGCAAAAGCCAGTGGGTGAGGTAATTCGAGTTGATTATTTGGGTAAGGTAGATGAAGAAAAATAAAGGCTTTACTTTAATTGAGGTGGTCGTGGCTTTGGCGATTTTTGCAGTCGCAGCAATGGCATTGACCAAAGTAGCTATGCAATATACACAGTCGACAGCCAATGCGATTTTACGAACCAAGGCTCAGTTTGTTGCACAGAACGAAATTTCGATGATGATGATTAATAGTGAATGGCTGTCAGGAACGTCATCCAAACAAATCACCACACAAGGTGAAACTTGGCAGGTAGATAAAAAAGCAGAAACTACACTGAGCCCAAATGTACAAAAAATAGATGTGCAAGTGAGCCTTTTTGATCCTGATACGGGTAAAGTAGAAGCAGGGATTACCAATATGGTGTTCTTTAATTATCCGATCAAAGAAAAATAATGATGAATCTAATCAAGCATAAAAAAAATCAAACTGTGTATTCACAGAAAAGCACAGGCTTTACCTTAATTGAACTTTTGGTGGCCATCGCAATCTTTGCTGTTTTGTCAGCATTGGGGTGGAAAATATTTGACTATTTGATAAAAGTTAAAGATCGCAATGTTATGCATGAGGAAAATTTAGGCCAATTACAAGGCGCGTATCAACAGATTCAACGTGATACTTTGCAAATTGTTCCCATTTCTGCAAGAAATGGTGAGGAAATTGAACCCGCTTTACGCTTAGATAACCAAAAACTATCTTTCAGTAAAACTGGTGTAACCGATCCGCTTAAACAAGGGTTGTCACCCTATGAACGAATTGAATATGTTTACAATCCACAAGAGAAAAAACTTTACCGTCTGAAATATTCAAATTTAAATCGAAATAATTCAGAACAACCTTTGTCGAGTGTGTTATTGGCAGATGTGGATCAGTATCGTATTGATGCTTTAAATCCAACTGAATTAGATCGCTGGCCAAACGATATGATTAAAAATGAAGGGCAATTACCACGTGGGATTAAAATCAAAGTCACGATTCGTGATATAGAATATGAATGGATTTTTAGTTTGCTCAATTCTGACTATTTGATCAATAACAGCCCAGCTATTTAAAATCAGTATTGTGGTAGATGCGGATCACTAAATTTAGGTAAATCAATCATGCAATTGAAGCAGCAAAAGGGTATCGCATTAATTACGATTTTAGTAATGGTTGCTTTAGCAACCATCATTGCCGCGACGATTGCTAAACGTCAAAATTATACCAATGAAAGTACAGGGTTTTTAAAACGTCAAAGCCAAGCCCTTTTTTATGCAAAGAGTGCAGAAGCGTTTTACTCTGAAATATTGGTGCAAGACAGTGAAAACAGTAAAGAGGCAGATTATTTACAGGAAACTTGGGCAAAACCAATGCCAGCATTTCCGGTTGAAGATGGATATGTTGCAGGTGTGTTAGAAGATGAGTCAGGTAAATTCAATTTAAACAGTTTATTAACCAATGAAGGTAAGCCCAACGATGCTGCACAGAAATATTTTTCTAAACTGTTGGTTCGTGTCGGTTTACCCGCTGATGCTGTTCAAGCAGTGATTGATTGGCAAGATCCAGATAATGAAACGATAGGTTCCTTAGGCGCTGAAACAAGTTATTACCAAGGTTTGCCTAAACCTTATTTGGCTGCAAATCGAAAATTTGCCAGTGTTGAAGAACTTAAACAAGTACGTGGTTTTGAAGAAAAGAAGTATGATTTAATCGCACCATATATATCGGCACTGCCTGATATTGCCACACGAATTAATGTCAATACAGCACCTGCAATGGTTTTGGCAGCCATAGATGAAAAATTAGACGTAAATAGTATACAAACAGCTTTAAAAGCGCGACAAGAAAAACTGGAGCACTTTGCCAATGTGGGAGAGTTGATGAAAGTCGCACCATTTGACACCTTGGAGGCTACAAGCAAAACCGAAGCAGACAAGATTTTCGGTGTAACATCCAATTATTTTAAAGCTAAGATAGAAGTATCTTTAAGCAATCGAAAGCGCCAATTTACCACGCGCTTTATGCGTAATGATAAATCGCAAGTTTATGTTTATTCACGTAGCCTTGCGCCATTTTGAAAATTTTGCTAAATATTTTTTTAACTATATGATTTTAAATAACTATAAAAGGTAGTTAAAAGGTTGGTTGATTGCGTAAATATGATTCGATAAGCTAAATAGGCCTAAAAAATGAGATTATCCTTTTTGCTAATTGCAATCAACGTGAAAATTAATGCTCAGGGTTCGAGTTTTGCTTTATAATCGAGATTCTTTACCGATTTGTTTATAAAATTTGGCTCATGTTAATTCGTAAGTTATTTAAGTTTGAAAATGCACATATTGTGCGGAATTGCACGTCAGATCGTTGCAAACGGTCTATACACGGGCACAGCTATAAAGTTGAATTACTACTTAAAGCTTCAAAACTTGATCATGGTCAAATGGTATATGACTTTGGATTGCTTAAAGGTGTAATCAAAGAAATTTTCGACAGTTTTGACCATGCGATCTGTTTTTGGCAAGAAGATAATCCTGAATATATTCAGGCTTGTAAAACTTTTAGTGCACGTTGGGTGGCTTTGCCTGTTTCTCCATCAGCTGAACAGTTTTCACGGATATTCTTTTTCCTTGCTCAACAGATTTTAAAATCAACCATTACCCAAAATGGGGAAGGGGATGTTGAAGTCTATTCTGTGATTGTGCATGAAACCGATACAGGTTATGCGCAAAGTTTTCAAGAAGATATTGAAAATGCTCAGATGGGGCTATTGAGTCTGGATAAAATTATTTTTTCTGAGCAAGTTAAATCTGAATGGTCTGACCCAGACATGTATGAAAAATTGAAACAAGGTATTCTGTTTCAAAACCCTGAAGTGGATTTACAGGTTAAAATTTAAATGATGATTTTTGAGTGAAATCTATCTTAGGACAAATAAATTTTTAGGAAAATGAAATTTAGGATGAAAGTTGATGCAATTATCTGAACTCGAACAAACAAAATTAAATCAAGTTCGGTTAGATCAAAGTTGGAAAGAAGGTTTAGCTGAGTTCCTTTTGAGTCAGCAAATGGATGATTTGCGTTCTTTTTTAGTTACTGAAAAAAATGCAAATAAAACCATTTACCCACCCAGCTCACTTATTTTCAATGCATTAGACACAACGCCATTGAATCATGTAAAAGTGGTCATTTTAGGACAAGATCCTTATCACGGTCCTGATCAAGCGCATGGGTTAAGTTTTTCCGTACAGAGAGGCGTTGCATTGCCTCCGTCTTTACGTAATATCTTTCATGAGTTAAATACAGATTTAGCTGTGCCTGTATCCCGACATGGTGATCTCACCAAATGGGCTCAACAGGGTGTATTGCTTTTAAATAGCGTGTTGACAGTGGAAGCGGGGCAACCAACATCACATCAAAAACGCGGTTGGGAAAATTTTACAGATCATGTGATTGATGTGTTGAATGAGCATAGAGAGCACATTGTATTTATACTTTGGGGCGCATATGCTCAGAAAAAAGGGCAACGTATAGACCAAACGAAGCATCTGGTATTAAAAGCTGCACACCCATCTCCATTGGCGGCAAATCGTGGTGGCTTTTTTGGTTGTAAGGTTTTTTCAAAAACAAATAATTATCTGAAACAATATGGCATTGAGCCAATCGACTGGCAGCTGGACGCATGACAAACTCTCCCGAAATAAATAATTATCACCCAGATCTGATTATCGAAGAAGCAAAAAAGGGATGGCGAATTATTCGCTTAAATCGTCCTAAGTCGCTTCATGCACTTGATGAATCCATCGTTACGGCATTATTGAAGCTGTTTGAGGATTTTCATCATGATGACTCGGTTAAGGCAATTTGGTTGGACTCAACCACGCCAAAAGCTTTTTGTGCAGGTGGTGATGTTCGTAAACTTCGCCAATTGGTGATCAACAATGAAGTTGAAACAGCCAATAAGTTTTTTGAAACGGAATATGCTTTAGATTTACTGTTGCATAATTATGCTAAGCCTATAGTAGTTTGGGGTGAAGGTTATGTTATGGGGGGGGGCTTAGGCTTATTTATGGCGGCCCCATTCCGTTTGGTTACGCCATATTCGCGTCTTGCTATGCCTGAAGTGAATATCGGTCTATATCCAGATGTGGGAGCTACACGTTTCTTGGCAGATCGTGGTCCAATAGGTTTATTCACGGGGTTAACAGGTTCGATCATGACTGCAGCGGGTGGTTATGGGATTGGCTGGGCAACTCATATTTGTGATGCCCAACGTGATGTGGTTTTACAGAAACTGATTGATATCGATTGGGAGCATTATCCTGCTGGTGATTTCCGTGCTTTAGATGACACCTTAAATAGTTTACATCGTCCTGTTTCACCAGGCCCGTTGCAAAACTCTTTGGATGTGATTCATAGTGTTTGTCGTGGTGTAAACTTTGAACATGATTATGAAGCGATTATTGGTCTAAGCGATGCGCGTAGTGATTGGTTGCGTCAAGCCAGCGAGAATCTACAAAAGGGCTCACCAAGTACTGCTGCGATTACGTGGTTATTATGGCAGTGGGGACGTCAAGTTCATCCTTGGTCTGAGGTTTTTGAATTAGAAAAACAAATTTCTGATTGGAAAATTCGTCATCCTGATTTTGTTGAGGGTGTACGTGCACGTTTGGTTGATAAAGATTTATCCCCAGAGTGGGAACAGGTTGAGTCTCGAACATTGCGTGGAATACTTGCCAAAAATCCACCTGTCACAACGATTGACAGTTGGAATGCGCTTCTAAGTCAGTATGGTATTATTTAAGGTCGTATGACTGAAGAAGCTCAACAATACATAGATCAACAATGGATGCAGCTGGCTTTAGAGCAAGCTGCATTTGCTGCATCTATCGGTGAAATTCCAGTAGGAGCTGTGATTGTAAGTCAGGGGCAAGTTATCGGTGAAGGTTATAATCAACCGATTGCTCAGCATGATCCAACAGCCCATGCGGAAATTCAGGCACTGCGCAATGCGTGTCAAAAGATTGAAAATTATCGCCTACCTGAAGACGCAACTTTATATGTCACACTTGAACCTTGTACTATGTGTGTCGGTGCATTAATCCATGCAAGAATCAAACGTGTGGTTTTTGGCGCGGTCGAACCTAAAGCAGGTTCACTCATCAGTAGTCGTCAACTGTTAGAGATTGGCTATTACAATCATATATTTCAGTTTGAAGGGGGCTGTTTACAATCACAGTGTTCAACCCAACTGTCTGATTTTTTTAAAAAGCGTCGTGAGCAAAAAAAACAATTAAAGTTACAACAAAAGACCTTAAATGACATATTAAAATGATCTAGAATACACAAGATTTTAGTGACAATTAAAATTGTCAACTTAAGGTTTAAAAATATAGTTAAAATTTAAAAGGATATAACAATGAATTCTATTCAAGTAAAACAAGAGTTTGATGCACCAATCGATCAAGTCTTTGACTTGTTAGCAAAACATTCAACTTATAATGTGGCTTTTGCTCCCATCCAAGTTATACGAGTGAAAGATGCTGCTGATCCTGAACGCCCAGATGGATTGGGGTCTATCCGTCGTATGGGGTTTGGTCCGATCAAACCGATTCAAGAGCAAATTACTCATCTGGATGTCAATAAACGTATTGAATATAAGTTAATTAAGAATCCATTGATTAAACATCATATTGGAATTATTGAGTTTACAGCGCTTGATGCGAACAAAACCCGTGTTGACTATACGATTGAATTACAAGCACGTGCACCATTTGTGAGTAAATTAATACTTGCACAGCTTAAACTAGCGATTACACTTGGATTTAAGAAACTTGCTAAGTCTGTAGCTTAATTGGAAATTCAATGACAATTCAAATTATCACAATCGATGGGCCAAGTGGTTCTGGTAAAGGAACACTTGCAGCAAAACTTGCGAATTACTATCAATTCCATTTATTAGACTCTGGTGCGCTATATCGTTTGCTTGGATTGTCATTGCATCAAAAAGAATTGTTGGACTCATTAGATACTGAATCTGTATTGCAACAAAGTGTGACGATTGCAACAAATTTAGATATCGTATTTAAGAGTACTGACAACGGAATCGTGATTTTGTTGGATGGTGAAGATGTCTCACAAACGATTCGGACTGAACGCGTTGGTGAATTTGCTTCAAAAGTCGCAGCAATTCCAGTGCTTAGAGCGGCATTGGTAGATCGACAACATGCTTTTGCTCAGTTGCCTGGCTTAGTTGCAGATGGGCGTGATATGGGCACTTCTATTTTTCCGCAAGCGCAAGCAAAAATTTATCTCACTGCCTCAGCAGAGTCCCGAGCAGAGCGTCGTGTAAAACAGTTGCAGGGAATGGGGCTGGATGTTAAAATAAGCGACATTTTAGCAAATATACAAGCTCGAGATAAAAGAGATATGGAACGCACAGTCGCTCCACTCAAGCCAGCAGAAGACGCTTATATCATTGATAGCTCAGAAATGAATATCGATGAAGTGTTTAAACTGATGACTGATTATGTTGAGTTACATTTAGCTAAATAAAGAATATTTAATCAAATATTAGCCAAAGCATAGCTTGATCAGTTTTATACGGACTATGTGGATGGCTTAACTAAACCGGCCTTGTCTGATCCAAGACCGTTGACTTTACTAGGTATATCATGACCGAATCTTTTGCAGCCCTCTTTGAAGAAAGCGAATCAACTCTCAATATCGACAAAGGTGCCGTTATTAAAGGTATCGTTGTTAGCATCGACTCTGACTGGGTTACTGTTGACACTGGCCTTAAATCTGAAGGTGTTGTCGCACGTTCAGAATTCTTAAACGAACAACGTGAACTTGAAGTTCAAGTTGGCGATGAAGTTGATGTTGTTGTTGAAGCGCTTGACAACGGTATGGGTCAAACAGTTTTATCACGTGAAAAAGCGAAACGTGCTGAAACTTGGACTAAACTTGAAAAAATCTTTGAAGACGGCGAAATCGTTACTGGTGTTATTTCTGGTAAGGTTAAAGGCGGTTTCACTGTTGACATCGGTCCAGTTCGTGCATTCTTACCAGGTTCATTGGTAGATACTCGCCCTATTCGTGATACAACTCACCTTGAAGGCAAAGAGTTAGAATTCAAAGTAATCAAACTTGATGCTAAGCGTAACAACGTTGTTGTATCTCGTCGTGCTGTAATGGAAGCTGAATCTTCAGCTGACCGTGAAGCGCTTCTTTCTCAATTGGAAGAAGGTCAAACAGTTACTGGTACGATCAAAAATCTTACTGATTACGGTGCATTTGTTGACCTTGGCGGTATTGATGGTCTTCTACATATCACAGATATGGCTTGGAAACGCATCAAACACCCTTCAGAAGTTGTTGAAGTGGGTCAAGAAGTTACTGTTAAAGTACTTAAATTTGACAAAGAACGTAATCGTGTATCTTTAGGTCTTAAGCAATTAGGCGAAGATCCATGGTTAGCGATCATGAACCGTTATCCTAAAGGTTCTATCGTTAAAGCACGTGTTACAAACTTAACTGACTACGGTTGTTTCGCTGAAATCGCTGAAGGCGTTGAAGGCTTAGTACACGTTTCAGAAATGGATCACACAAACAAAAACATCCACCCATCTAAAGTTGTTCAGATTGGTGATGAAGTTGATGTTATGGTTCTTGAAGTTGATGAAGAGCGTCGTCGTATTTCATTGGGTATCAAGCAAACTCGTGCGAACCCATGGGAAGAGTTCTCTAAGTCACACGACAAAGGTGAAAAAGTTTCTGGTACGATCAAGTCTATTACTGACTTCGGTATCTTCATCGGTTTACCTGGCGGTATCGATGGTCTAGTTCACTTGTCTGATATTTCTTGGAATGAGCAAGGCGAAGACGCTATTCGTCGTTACAAGAAAGGTGATACAGTTGAAGCAGTTATCTTGTCTGTAGATGCTGAAGGCAATCGTATCAGTCTTGGTATCAAGCAAATGAACAGCGATCCGTTCAATGACTTCTTAGCGACTAACGAACGCGGTGCGTTGGTTAAAGGTACAGTAACTGCTGTTGATGCTAAAGGCGCAACAATTAAGTTAGCTGACGAAGTTGAAGCTTCTTTGAAAGCATCTGAAATCAACCGCGATCGCGTTGAAGATGCAACTAAATTCTTAGAAGTTGGTCAAGAAGTTGAAGCTAAAATCATCAATGTAGATCGTAAATCACGTTCTATTAACTTGTCGATTAAAGCTAAAGACGAAGCTGAAGAAAAAGAAGCTGTAGCAAACTTGAAAACTACAACTGCGCCTACTGGTCAAGACAATGGTCCTAAGACTATTGGTGATTTAATCAAAGCGCAGATGAACCACTAAGTGATTGTTAAGAAGTATTATTTAATGTAATTAATTAATATTTTTTATTCAAATAGTGTAAAAGGTAGCGTAGTATATGATGACTGCGCTACCTTTTTGTATTTAAAAAGGATATTATCTGGTGTATATCAATTAGCATTAAAATTAATGAGGTCTTAAATGACAACTGAAGCACTTAATAAGTCTGACTTAATAGAAAGAATTGCTCTCAAAAATCCGCATTTAGCAGAGCCATTAGTCGAAGAAGCAGTTAAGATTATGATCGATCAAATGATTGCATCATTATCTTCAGATGACCGTATTGAAATTCGTGGGTTTGGTAGTTTTGCTTTACATCACCGCGAGCCACGCGTGGGTCGTAATCCAAAAACAGGTAAATCAGTGGAAGTTGCAGCAAAAGCTGTACCTCACTTTAAACCTGGTAAAGCACTCCGTGATGCAGTAAACGAATCTGCTAATTAATAAAAAAATTCGAATGAGGTGAGTATGCGCTATTTCTTAATTGCATTACTACTGGTAGTCTTTGGTTACGCTTTAGCATTAGTCTTGCAGAATCCAGCGGAACTACCTGTAGATTTATTGTTTACTCAAGTACCAGCAATGCGTTTAGGGTTATTGCTACTCTTAACTTTGGTGCTCGGGATTGTTCTTGGATTGTTGCTTGGCGTACAGGTATTTCGTGTATTCCAAAACGCATGGGAAGTTAAGCGTCTTCGTAAAGATATTGATCATCTTCGAAAAGAACAAATACAGACAGCACAATTGGCCGCTGCTGAAGCTGCCGCAAGTGCTCGTCATGAAAAGACGGTATTAGATATTCAACCAGAAAATAAGAATGTCAATCCGCTTTAATCATTATGATAGAAAAGCGCTTTACCACCACTGGAAAGCGCTTTTTTATTTTTACTGATTTCTGAGTCTGTCGATTATTTAACATCAAAAACCTTGTTTAATATCATCAAATAAAACAAAAGAATATAATTTCACTATTTTTTAATCATATACGATATTTAAATAAGCTTGAGATCTCACCAAACCTGGTGTTACGGTATTTGCTGTTCTTACGTAATTGGCTTTAATTACATGCTGAATCAATTGTGATGTATTTAAATTACCAAAGGTCCATTTATTGGTACTTCTTGATTGGTTTGGGTCTAGACTAATTATCGCATTATTTTTATCACGTAAACGAATCCCCACACCTGTAGCATATCCAGCCCCGATTTGATTCTCTAATATATTTGTTGCATTGGATTGATTCAATGCATCGGTGGTATAAGCTTTTATTTCACGACCTGCACCATCATTTAAATTTGCACAATTTATACTGAGGGTTGCTGTATTGCTTGAGCTCAATGCGGTTTCATTTCCGACTAAACCCAAGTTTCGTACACTAACATCAGGTAGCGCAATGGTATAGCTGCTTTGACTCAGTGAGCATGTGGATTCAGAGATATTGACTGTTGCATTTAAATACACTGGAATTTGTGTATTTGCAGGAATAAGAACATTATCACTAACGCGTTTTAAACTGATGGTTGCTATTCGTAGATTCGAAACATTGATCGTGGTTGGGTATGAGGTCATTGTTGATGTTCTGGGTAAAACATATAATGTCACCCTCATTTTTACACCATGCGTATCACCACTATAACTATAAATTGCTAATTCAGTAGTATTTAGTGTTTTTAATGTACCACTCGTCGGTGCATCGCCCATTTCAACTTTAATCCCTAAAGCTGGGTAAGCATTTAAGCGCGAAATATTGGCATCATAGGTCGTCACATTGGTGGCAAAAACATTACCAAAAATGGTTCTATTTACCCCAACAGTACATCCAGTATAGACACGGAAAATATCAAAATTTGCTGAAGCAACTTCGCGGGAATAAACATTGGACTGTACTGATGTTCCTTCATATTTATTGATATTCATGGTACTGGCATTCATCGTTGGCATGCTATAACCGCTGGTGAAATTGCTACCGACACTGCAATCTGCAAATACTGCAAAACTTGCAGGGAGTGTAGATAACATAAATAACAATTTATATTTCAGCATAAAATTACTCCGTGTTTATTTGCAGTTTAAGTTAAAGCTTGCAAAAGGGATTTGAGTTTTACTTTGCTCCAATATTTCTTTGGAAATATCGAATTGACAAGAATCAGTATTACTCCAATAAACGCTATAGCGTCCAGGATTTATATTTTGCATAAAAATTTGCTGACCTTGTCCTACTGTAGTCACTGCATTACCCAAAGCATCTTTCACTTGAGCACCCATTGGAATGAGCACCTCATTTGCGTGTTTAAGTTCAATTAAGGCTTTTGTGCTTTTTAATGCTTTAAAATCCACCAAAATACTGGCGTTTAATTTAGGTACAACTTGTAATTGGGTAGCATTAACATAGGTATTGAGTGGAATTGTATTGGGGTTTAAGTTGATACTATTGTATTGGTAAGGATTTAGATAGGGAATAATCGCATTGCCCCAGCGATCAATTTTAATATTATTTCCATTGGAGAGGCTGGTTCCCTCTAAGCCTTTGGCATGAATAATTGCAAAAGTATCATTTAAATCATTGGCTAAAGTAATGCCGTGTTGATGTGCAACAATAGCGCCTTGTGCTTGTAAAGAGTATTGATGCTGTTGGTCAAAGTCGGTTGCATAAGTTGATGCTAAATAAACCGGATTAGTTCGATAACTCAAAGAACTGCTGAAGAGATCTTTATCTTTACTATTTGAATAATTGAAGTTATAGCCGAACTGTTGATTTTCACCTAAATTTCCAAATATGCCGACTTGATTGGTATTGAGTGCATTATTATCTGGATAGACTTCACTACTTAGACGTAAATTACTATTTTTCTTTTTAAACGACAGAGGAATATTCACATTCACAAAGTATTGAGTGTCTTTATCTAATTTGTATTGATCATTTTGAGTATGTTGCATACCCACATAGTAACTGATGCCTTTAAAACTATTGCTATAGCTAATTTGATAAAATTTTTGTGTATTGATTTGATGCCAGAATTCATACTGTGAAAAACTGGCTGAAACAGCACCAAACTGATGACCTAGGTTCTGGCTCAGTTGAATATAGGGCGAATTCAAACATGAGGTGCGACAGTTTGAAAAGTCTTATGATAATCAACAAGCTGAGCAAATTTCTCTAATGGTGTAAGCCAATCTAACGCTTT